>JAOOLP010000016.1 GCA_028408795.1 Candidatus Pelagibacter sp. | reverse complement strand
CAAAAATTATTAAAGCTGATGGATGTCATTTGGGTCAAAATGACGGTTCGATTATTAATTCAAAAAAGTACTTAAAAAAGAAAATTGTTGGTGTAACTTGTCATAATTCAAAATCATTAGCTAAAATTGCTATTAAAAGTAAAGCCGATTATTTAGCATTTGGTTCTTTTAATAAGTCCAAACTTAAACCTAATGCTAAAAAAGCGAATATAAATATTTTAAAATGGGCTAAAAGGAATATAAAAAAACCAATTATCGCAATTGGTGGAATTAATAATTTAAATTATAAAAAATTTATAAAATCTGGGGCTAAATATATTGCAATATCAAGTTATATTTGGGATAACCCAAAATTAAAACCAGAGGATGCTATAAAAAAATTTAAATGAAAATTACTGCTATAGAAATAAAGCCGGGAATGATAATTGAACATAAAAACGATTATTGGAATGTACTTAAAACTCAGCATGTTAAACCAGGCAAAGGGGGAGCTTTCAATCAAGTAGAATTGAAGAGTGTTATTAAAGGCACTAAATTAAATGAAAGGTTTAGATCAAATGAGACAGTTGAAAAAGCTGAAGTAGAAGAGAAAAAATTTAATTTTTTATATTTGGATGGTGAAAATTGCCATTTTATGGATAACGATAACTACGAACAGATCGAGATTCCCAAATCAATAACCGGGGAAAAATATAAATTACTTAAAGAAAACTTAGAAGTTACCATTTCTTTCATGGAGGATAGAGCCATTTCTTTAGAGTTGCCAAATAATATTGAATGTATTGTTGAAAGTACTGATGCAGCTATTAAAAATCAAACTGCTTCTTCATCTTATAAACCTGCTTTATTAGATTGTGGAATAAAAATTGATGTACCTCCGTTTATTGAAAGTGGAGAAAAAATTATTTTAGATACTCGAACGTTAGAATATGTGAAGAGAGTAAATTAATGAGATTAAACTCTCCCCAAATTAATATAATTACAAAAGCTTGTATGAAGGCTTCCAGATCTTTAATTAGAGACTTTGGAGAAATTGAAAATTTACAAGTTTCTACCAAGGGGCCAGGTGATTTTGTTACATCATCTGATAAAAGAACTGAAAAAATAATCATAGAAGAACTACAAAAAGCTCATCCTGATTATGGAATAATCACAGAGGAGTCGGGAATAATAAATAAATCTAATACCACAAATAGATGGATTATTGATCCGATAGACGGCACAGTAAATTTTTTGAACGGTGTTCCTCAATTTGCAATTTCTGTTGGTTATGAAGAAAATGGAGAAATCAAATGTGGAGTAGTATTTGACCCAATTAAAAATGAGTTTTTCTGTGCTGAAAAAGGTAATGGGGCATATTTAAATAATTCTAGAATAAGAGTTTCAAAAAAAAAAATTATTAAAGATGCTTTGTTAGTCACTGGAGGTCCAAAATATTCAAGTAAAATTAAAAAACAAATTTATTCAGAATTTGAAAAAATTTCTAAAATTGTTCCACATATTAGAAGATTTGGAAGTGCAGCTTTAGACATATCATATGTGGCATGTGGAAGATTTGATGGTTATTGGCAAAGAGAAATTAATTATTGGGATATAGCTGCTGGTACTATAATTTTGAAAGAAGCAGGAGGTTTTGTAGATTTTTTTGAACCAGATGATAAAGCACCTTTAAAAAGGAACATTTTAGCCTCAAATTCAAATATTCATAATGAATTAAGAGACTTAATTATAAAAAAAAATATTGAGTAAAAACATTTATTAATATAAAACTCGCAACATGAAAAAAAAGATACACCCGGATTATCACAAGATTAAAGTCGTAATGACTGACGGTAGTGAATTTGAAACTAAGTCTACCTGGGGTAAAGAAAACGATGTGTTGAAATTAGACATCGATCCTAAATCACATTTTGCATGGACTGGCGGAGCACAGAAAATTCTCGATAAAGGGAGAGTGAGTAAGTATAATAAAAAATTTAGCAACTTGAGATCAAAAAAATAAATATGTCTAAAGCACCCTTCATGCCAAAAGCAACAGCTGTTTGGTTAGTAGAAAATACCACTTTAACATTTAAACAAATAGCAGAATTTTGTAATTTACATGAGCTGGAGGTTAAAGGCATAGCTGATGGAGATGTTGCGAAAGGAATTAAAGCTTATAACCCGATACTAGCTGGTCAGCTATCCAGAGAAGAAATAGAAACTTGTTCTACTAATCCTGAAAAAAAATTAAATTTATTAAAGAAAGTCGATGAAGTTGAAGTTAAAGAAAGAAAAAAACCAAAATACACTCCACTGTCCAAAAGACAAGATAGACCTGATGCTATCTTGTGGTTATGCAAAAATGCTTCGGAACTTACTGATGGACAAATTTCTAAACTAGTTGGAAGCACTAAAGGAACTGTTTCTCTAATAAGAAAAAGAAGTTATTGGAATTTCTCTAATCTTAAACCAAGAGATCCAGTAATTTTAGCTCTTTGTACTCAGGATGCTTTTCAAAAAAGTCTGGAAAAAGCGAAAAGGAGAATCGAAAGAGAGAGAAAAGCTAAAATAAGAGAGGAAAAGAAAGCCCAAGCTGCTTCAGTATAGACAATTAATGTAGCAAGTGATAACAAACTAAAAATTAACAGGAGGTTTTTATTAAAATAGACGTTAAAGATAACAATGTAGAACAAGCTATAAGAGTTTTAAAAAGAAAACTCCAAAAAGAAGGTTTTTTTAAAGTAATGAAAATGAAAAGTGTTTATGAAAAACCGTCAGAAAGAAAAAAAAGAGTTCAAACAGAAAATATTAAAAGAATAAAAAAACTCCAAAAATTAAAAAATAGGTACTAATATTAAAGATGAGAGGAACAACAATGCCGTCTGGTAAAGTAAAATGGTTTAATTCAAAAAAAGGATATGGATTTATAACTGATGATGAAACAAACAAAGATATTTTTTTACATGTTTCTGAATTAGAAAATTCAAAGCTTAGAGTATTAAAAGAAGAGCAAAAAATAAAATACGACATTAAAGAAGAAAAAAATAAACTCCAAGCTATAAATATTAAAAAATTATAACTCAACGCGGGGTGGAGCAGTCTGGTAGCTCGTCAGGCTCATAACCTGAAGGTCGTAGGTTCAAATCCTACCCCCGCAACCAAAATGACAAAAGAAATTAGAAATATCACAATAATCGCTCATGTTGATCACGGCAAAACTACTTTAATTGATAGTTTAATGAAACAAAGTGGTTCATTCAGAGAAAATGAGAATGTTGAAGAACGTGTAATGGACTCAGGTGAGTTAGAAAAAGAGAGAGGAATTACAATATTAGCAAAACCAACTTCAATTAATTGGGAAAGTTCAAGAATAAATATTATCGATACCCCGGGCCATAGAGATTTTGCTGCTGAAGTAGAAAGAGTATTGCATATGGCAGATGGTGCGTTATTATTAATCGATTCCGTTGAAGGAGTAATGCCTCAAACTAAATTTGTGTTAGCTAAAGCATTGAAGCAGGGTTTAAAGCCTATAGTGGTTATTAATAAATTAGATAAAGTTGACCAAAGAGCAAATGAAGTTTTAGATGAAACTTTCGATCTATTTGTTAGTTTAGATGCTAATGAAGAACAATTAGATTTTCCAGTTTTATACGCAAGTGGTAGATCAGGATGGGCTACGAAAGATATTGACGGTCCTAGAGAAAATTTATCGCCATTATTAGATTTAATTATGAAACATGTAAAACCAACTAGTTTGGATAAAACAAAGCCTTTTGCCATGCTTTCTACCTTGCTCTACGCTGATAGTTTTTTAGGAAGAAGTTTAGTTGGTAAGATAGCTCAAGGAACTGCGAAGGCTAATCAACAAATTAAAGCAATAAATCTTAATGGCGAAAAAGTTGATGAAGGAAGGTTAACAAAAATATTTAGATATGAAGGAACAAAAAAAGTTCCAATTCAAACAGGTGAAGCAGGAGACATAGTAATAATTGCAGGTTTAGAAAAAGCCAATGTTGCAGATACGATTTGTGATTTAGAATTAAATAAACCAATAAACGCTACTCCTATCGATCCTCCGACAATGTCAATTACAATTACAGTTAATAGCTCTCCTTTAGCTGGAACCGAAGGGAAAAAATTAACTAGCACTCAGATACGTGAGCGTTTAATTTTAGAAGCTGAAAATAACGTTGGAATAACTTTTGAAGAAAATGAAAATAAAGACTCCTTTATAATAAGCGGACGAGGAGAGTTAATGTTAGAAATTCTTTTAACACAAATGCGAAGAGAAGGATTCGAAATGACTGTTAGTCCTCCTAAAGTTTTAATTAAGAAAGGTGAAAACGGTAAAAAGCAAGAACCAATCGAAGAAGTTACAATGGATTTAGATGAAGAGTATTCATCAAAAATTATTGACTCAATGAATAGAAGGAAAGGGAAACTCATTGATTTAAAAGATACAGGTAAAAATAAGAAGCGATTAATTTTTCATGCTCCAACTAGAGGTTTAATGGGTTATACAAGTATGTTTTTAACTTTAACTAAAGGAACTGGGGTTATAAATAGAACTTTTCATTCGTATGGGGATTACACTGGAGATATGGAAGGAAGACGAAACGGCGCACTTATATCTATGGAAAATGGAAAAGCAGTTGCATTTGCAATATTTAACTTGCAAGCTAGAGGTGAGATGCTTGTAACTCATAATGACCCAGTTTATGAGGGTATGATTGTAGGTATTTCATCTAAGTCTGGTGATCTTGAAATAAACGTTTTAAAAGGAAAAAAATTAACAAATATGAGAACACAAAACACAGACGAAAATGTAGTATTAACTCCAGTCAGAAAGATGGCTATTGCTGAACAACTTAGTTTGTTAAACACAGATGAAGCTTTAGAAATTACACCAAAATCATGTAGGTTAAGAAAATTAATTTTAGATCCTCATGAGAGAAAAAGACTATCAAGAGCTAAAGCAAAAGCTTCTTAAAGATTAAACCTAGATTTTTTACTATCTATTAAAAACCCTTTGACTGTATCAAGGGTCATAGATTGAAAACTTTTTCCAAAACCACTAATTTGATTTATCACTTTAGGTGGCATGGTTATTATATTACAGTTTATTTGTTTAGCTTGAGTATAATTATATGCCTCTCTAGTGCTTGCCCAAAGAATTTCAATATTTTTATTTTTTTTAGTCAAAGAAATACTTTTTTTAAATATTGGAAGTGGATCTTTACCTTTATCTGCCATTCTTCCAGCGAAAATAGAAATAATAGAATTTGTTTTTTTGTTTAATACTTTGTAAATTTTTTTAGTTTGCTCAAATGTGTAAACAGCAGTTATATTAAGTTTAATTCCTTGATCGCTTAACTTTTTGATCACAGGTCCTGTAAAAATTCCTTTAGAGTTTACAACTGGAATTTTAACATAAACGTTTTTTCCCCAAGAATTAATTTCGTAGGCTTGCTTAAGCATATCTTTAAAATTGTCTGCAAATACCTCAAAAGAAATTGGTTTTTTTTTACAAATCTTTAAGATTTTATTAGAATAGTTCTTATAATTTTTTGCTCCAGCTAATCTCATTAAACTCGGATTAGTGGTAAAACCGTCAACTAATGATTTGTTATTAAAGAATTTTATCGTTTTATAGTCAGCTATATCGCAAAATATTTTTGTTTTCATTAGTCTAAATTTTTAACAATATCTTCTGTCATTTTTTTAGCATCTGCAAATAACATTAAAGTATTATCTCTATAAAAGAGTTCATTGTCTATACCAGCATATCCAGGTGACAGACTTCTCTTTACAAATAAAACTGACTTACATTTCTCAACATCCAGCACTGGCATACCAAATATTGGGCTTTTAGGATCTGTTTTAGCTACAGGATTTGTTACATCATTCGCTCCAATAACAAATGCAACATCGGAATTTGCAAAATCATTATTTATATCCTCTAATTCAAAAACTTCATCATAAGGAACATTTGCTTCAGCTAATAAGACGTTCATGTGACCGGGCATTCTTCCAGCAACAGGGTGTATAGCGTATGTAACTTTAATATCGTTTTTTTTTAATTTATCCACCATTTCTCTAAGAGCATGCTGAGCTTGCGCCACAGCCATTCCATAACCCGGAACTATGATCACAGATGAAGCATTTTTCATTAAGAAAGCTGCATCTTCTGCGTTTCCGCTCTTAACTGGTTTTTGATCTCTCTTTTCTTTTTTTGCATCATCAGAATTGTCTGCGCCAAAACCACCAAGTATTACACTAATAAATGATCTGTTCATGGCTTTACACATTATATAAGATAGTATTGCTCCAGAAGAACCTACAAGCGCTCCAGTGATAATTAAGGCAGTGTTTTCTAATGTAAACCCTATTCCTGCTGCAGCCCAACCAGAATAAGAGTTAAGCATTGAAATTACTACAGGCATATCTGCTCCCCCAATAGGTATAATTAATAAAACACCAACTAGAAAAGAAATCGTAACTACAGTCCAAAAAATATTTGCTGACTGAGTTTTGCATAAGTAAAAAATTAAAATAAAAATTCCGATACCAAGTATTAAATTTAAGATATGCTGGCCACTAAATATAATTGGAGAGCCAGACATTATCCCTCTTAATTTTAAAAAAGCTATTATAGAACCTGAAAAAGTTATTGCTCCTACCGCTGCTCCAATAGACATTTCTATAAGACTTGCTAATTTTATTTCTCCAACAAAGCCCAGATTAAAAGCTTCTGGGTTTAAGAAAGCAGCTATTGCAACAAAAACAGCTGCTAACCCAACCAAACTATGAAACCCAGCTACCAACTCTGGCATTGCGGTCATTGGAATTTTAAAAGCTATAAAAGCTCCAATGGCCCCACCTATAAGAAGAAAAGCTATTACATAAGCTAAAGATGTAGAAAAGTTTCCTATTGACAAAAATGTTACAATAATTGCAATTATCATTCCTGCTATTCCAAAATAATTTCCTTGTCTTGACGTATCCGGAGATGACAATCCTCTAAGTGCAAGAATGAACAATATTCCCGAAACTAAATAAAAAATGGCTGATAGGTCTGGAGATATCATTTCTTTTTATCTTTCTTTTTTTTATACATTTGAAGCATTCTTTGGGTTACTAAAAAACCACCAAAAATATTTATTGCTGCTAAGATAATTGCTATAAATCCGAAAATACTAGATATATCAAAAACATTCTCTGAGGATCCGGCTAAGGCTGCAATAATAGCCCCAACAATGATTACCGACGATATAGCATTAGTAACAGACATTAATGGGGTATGCAGAGATGGTGTAACACTCCATACTACATAGTAGCCAATAAATATTGATAAAATAAATATGCTTAATCTAAATATAAACGGGTCAATTTCCATAGTTAAACTTTTTTTAATAATGATTTTTCAATTATTTCGTCTTCTAAATTAATATTAAAATCTTTTTTATCTTTACTATATAAATTTCGTATGAAGCTAAATAAGTTTTTAGCGTATAAACTTGAAGCAGTGAGAGGTAAGCTATTCATTAAGCTTTTTACACCTATTACCTTTACTCCATCAACCAAATTAATCTTTCCTGATTCTGAAAATGCAGAATTTCCACCCTGCTCTGCTGCCAAATCATAAACGATAGACCCTGGTTTCATCAATTTTACTAAATCCTCAGTTAAAATTCTTGGTGCAGGTTTTCCAGGTATCAAAGCTGTACATATAACTATGTCGTTTTTTTTTAATGCTTCTTTCATCATTTGAGCTTGTTTTTTTTTATAATCATCTGAAGCTTCTTTTGCATACCCACCAGCAGTTTCCATATCTTCTGTTTGCTCAACAGTTAAAAATTTTCCACCTAAACTTTCTACCTGTTCTTTTGAAGCCGCTCTTACATCTGTAGCTGAAACAATCGCACCCAATCTTTTTGCTGTAGCTATAGCTTGTAAACCTGCCACACCTGCTCCTATTACCAAAATTTTAGCAGCTGGTACTGTCCCCGCAGCAGTCATCATCATTGGTATAGCTTTTTCAAATTCCGCAACACAATCAACAACTGCTCTATATCCAGCTAAATTTGATTGGGAAGATAATACATCCATCGACTGAGCTCTGGTGATACGTGGTAATAATTCAAGTGAAAAAATTTTGATTTTTTTATTTAGAATCTTATCAACTTGATCTTTATTTTTCGAAGGATTGAACATTCCAATTAAAATTGTGTTTTCTTTTAAACTACTAATTTCATTTTCAGATGGACAATTAACTTTAATAATCAAATTACTTAAATTAAAGACCTCATCAGAGGATGCTTTAATTTCAACACCTATCTTTTTATATTCATCATCTTGAATCCCTAGATGACTGGCATAATCTTTTTGTATAATTATTTTAAGACCTAATCCTATAATATTTTTTGCAGTCTCAGGAGTCAAAGAAACTCTTTTTTCTAATGTTAAATCTTCTTTAATTGAACCAACTATCATTATTTATATTTTTTAAATTAAAGTAAGGTTAAAGCAAGTATTACTAGAATTGCAATTACAGCAATCGTGCCCCACAAAACAAATTTAGTAAATCCTTTCCAAGTTTCCTTATAGTCTTGGTCACTCATGATTATCCTTGACGCGCTTTAAATTTTGGATTCTTTTTGTTTATAACGTAAAGCTTACCTCTACGTTTAACCAATTTAGAGTTTAAATCTCTTTTTTTTAATGATTTTAATGAGCTTGCAATTTTCATAATTTTGTTAGCCTGGCAACGTCCTACTCTCCCGTATCTTAAGATATAGTACCATCGGCGCTGAAGGACTTAACTTCCGAGTTCGGGATGGGATCGGGTGTGGCCCCTTCGCAATAATCACCAGGCGGATGGTTTATAGTATTTTTATATAAAAAAGTAAACAAATTAAAAAAAGCTCCAAATTTGTTAAAAAATAAGCTAAATCTTACCTTCATTTAAAACTAATTATGTTTTTAAAAAATAATTTAATTTCCTACCTTCATCTATCACTTTATATATTACCTGCCTCACTTATCATCGGTAGCCTTGTAGTTAATATAAATTTAGCAATATTTTTAATTTTTAGCATCATATATATATACAAAAATAATTTAAAAATTCAATTTGACTTAGTTAATATTTCTCTTTTCTTATTTTTTTTAACATTAATCATATCTTCTCTAGTTAATATTCGTGTAATAGGACTTGAAAATTTTGTTAAATCAATTTTTTTGTTAAAATTTTTTTTACTTTTTTTATTTCTAGATACTCTTATAAAAAACAACAGGATTAACTTAGAAATTTTTTTTAAAATCTGCTCATTCACCGTTTTATTTGTAGCTTTAGACGTACTGCTTCAGTTTGTTTTTGGAAAAAATATCTTAGGTTTCTCTCCTCATGAAGGAAGAATAACTGGAATATTTGGTTCCGAAGCTATAGCGGGAGCATATATACAAAAGTTTTTCATTTTTGGTTTAATAGGTATTTTTCTCATTACTTATTTAAAAAATTATAAAATCAATATAAATGAAATTTTATTTTTTAGTATCGTGCTTTGCGGATCTTTTGTGGCTAGTAACAGAATGTCTTTTATAATTATGTTATTTCTATTTCTGTTTCTAACTTTATTTTATAAAATATTTAGAAAGAAGTTATTAATTTGTTTAATGATAGCTTTACCAGTATTTATGGTTTTGTTTAAAACTGATCCAAATATAAATATCAAATTTAATAATTTTAAAATCAAATCATTAATGCTTTTGGAAAAATCAATAAGTTTATTTGATGAAGAAATAAATAAAAATATAAAACTAACTAATCATGGAAAGATTTATATCTCCAGCATTAGATCATTTAATGAGAATAAAACACTTGGAGGAGGATTAAAGTCTTTTAGATATCAATGTCCAAAATTTGTATTTAAAGACAACACCTTTTGCTCAACACATCCTCATAATTACCATTTAGAAATACTTCATGATACTGGTATCATTGGATACTTTTTGCTAACTTTTTTTGTAATAGCTTTGCTGATTTCTAAATATAAATCATTTAAATCACCGTCTCTAAACTATGTAGATAAAATTATTTTCTCTCTAATTATTTTAAATTTCTTAGTAGAAATATTTCCTCTTAAGTCAACTGGAAGCTTATTTAGCACTTGGACTGGAACAATTTTATGGTTATCTATAGCAATGATTAATTATGATAAAAAGATAATCAATAAAAATTATTAACAAATGAATTTTAGTCGTATTAATATCTTAATAATAATTTTTTTTCTATTTTGTTCATTATCAATATCTATTTATTTTGTAGGACCAGCCAATTTTTTAATTTTTAACACAGATTGGTTATATGGTGCTGGTGATCCAACAAACGCGCAGCTTAGTTGGCAATATTTTCAAAAAAGTGATTGGTATTTTCCTTTAGGGAAAAACCCTGATTATGGTTTAGAATTATCAAATTCAATAGTATTTACTGACAATATCCCTCTCTTAGCAATTTTTTTTAAAATATTAAGCCCCTTACTTAGTGATAAATTTCAATATTTTAGCTTCTGGATATTTATTTGCCTGTTCTTACAGTTAACACTAGCTTACTTAATACTGCTTAAAGCTACTCAAGATAATTTATTTTCACTTTTATCTAGTTTTTTATTTTTACTGACACCATTTTTATTTTTTCGATTATCTCACCACTTTTCTTTAGGAGCACATTGGCTGATATTGTACACATTTTATTTATCATATTTTAAAGATGAGAATAAAAAGTCGTTGCACTGGTTTTTATTAATAGGACTGTCTTTGCTGATACATTTTTACTTTACTCTTATGATTTTTGTCATTTACTCCTGTTTTATTTTAGAAAAAGCATTGATTAAAAAGAAACTAAGTCCTTTTTTAGAGTTAATTTATAAGATTATTTTTGCATTGGTAATAATGTATATCATCGGATATTTTGAATCGTCCCCGATTAACTCACTTTCAACTGGCTATGGAAAATATAAAATTGATCTATTAAGTTTTTTTGATCCTAAAATTGATGGACAAGAGTCATGGTCATATTTTTTAAAAGATCTTAATATTACACATTTAGAGGGATTTAATTATATCGGCCTTGGAAATATAGTGTTCCTCTTTTCTACAACAATTATACTAATATATAATATACGAAAACCCAAAAAAACAAATTTTGAATTTTTTAGAATAGCTAATTTATATATTATTATTTTTTTTCTTTGGGCTCTAACAACAAACCTATCAATAAATGGTAAGGAAATAATTAATATCGATCTACATGATTATATATTTGCATTATTAAGTATTTTTGGATCTACAGGTAGATTTGCATGGCCTGTAATTTATATTTTTTTAATTTTTTCATCAATTTATCTTTATAAAAATTTCAATAAATTTTATTCTAAAATATTTATTGCTTTAATACTCATTATTCAAATTTCTGACACTTCAATCGGAGTTAAGAATAATTCTTTTAAGCAATATAAAAATGAAAGCTTCGACCCTATATGGAAATCAATTGATAATGAATTCGAAGAAATTCGTACAACATATTTACATAACAATTATGGTCCTCTTTTCAGTAATTTTAGTAAAATTCTAGGAAGGCTTGATAATATCAAGACTGATATAATTTTAAATGCTGCGTTAGATAGAGAGAAAGCTGCAAATGTAAGGTACAAGTTAATTGAAAAAGTGAGTGAAAAAAAATTAAATAATAACACAGCTTATATAGTTGATAATAAAGGACACCTGAACCAATTAAAAAAAATTACTAGTGATAAAAATTTTGGTTTTTTTTACAGAGATAATCTTTGGGTAATGCTTCCTGATAAGAAAGATCAAATGAATAAAGATGATATTTTGAGATTTAATGAGATCAATTTTGAAAATATTGATTATAAAAAAGTTTATAATATAAGTTTTAAAGATAATTTTTTAGGTTTCGGATGGTCACATAATTTTGGCAAACAGGGTGCTTGGACTGAGGGTAAAAACGCATTTTTGTTATTTAAAAAACCTGAGTTGACAGAAAAAAAAATAATGATTTTTGATGTCGTCCCATATATGTCTAATAAGAACAAAGATTTTCAAATGGAAATATTTTTTAACGATAAGCTATACAAAACAATTTTTTTAA
>JAOOLP010000015.1 GCA_028408795.1 Candidatus Pelagibacter sp. | reverse complement strand
TTTTAGGATTCAAAGTAATTTCTAACTCGCTTGCCTCTAGTTTTCTCATTTCATCTCTTATCTTCGCAGCCTCCTCGAACTCGAGATTTGATGCTGCCTCTTTCATTTTTCTATTTAGCGCCTTTAAGTGTTTCTTTAAATTACCACCTACATTTGAACCCTCAGAAATTTTTACATAATCTTTTTCATAGACTGATTCCAAAATATCATTAATATCTTTTTTGATTGTTTCAGCTGTTATCTTATTTTTTTTATTATACGCTAATTGTTTATCTCTTCTTCTATCCGTCTCTTTAATAGCATTATCAATGCTTTTAGTAACTTTATCTGCATATAAGATTACTTTGCCATCTACATTTCTTGCTGCTCTACCAATTGTTTGAATCAAAGAAGTTTCTGATCTTAAAAATCCCTCTTTATCTGCATCTAAAATTGCGACCAAAGCACATTCTGGGATATCCAGACCCTCTCTCAATAAATTTATTCCAACTAAAATGTCAAATACTCCCATTCTAAGATCTCTAATAATTTCAATTCTCTCTAAAGTATCTATATCAGAATGCATATATCTTACCTTGAGACCATTTTCGTGAAGATATTCAGTTAAATCTTCAGCCATTTTTTTTGTTAAAGTGGTCGCTAAAACCCTAAAACCTTTTTTTACTATCTCAGAAGCTTCATGCATTAGATCATCCACTTGAGTTTTTGCTGGTCTTATTTCAACCGGTGGATCAATTAATCCTGTAGGTCTTATAATTTGGTCTATATATTGATTTCCAGTTTGTTTTAATTCCCATGGTCCAGGAGTTGCTGATACGAAAACAGTTTGTGTGCGCATTAAATCCCATTCTTCAAATTTTAGAGGTCTGTTATCCATACATGATGGAAGTCTAAATCCATATTCTGCTAAAGTGCTTTTTCTTGTCCTGTCACCTTTATACATTCCATTTAATTGAGGTACAGTCACATGACTTTCATCTACAAATATAATTGCGTTATCAGGAAAATACTCAAATAATGTTGGTGGAGGCTCTCCTGGCTTTCTTCCAGATAAAAATCTAGAATAATTTTCAATTCCTGCACATGTACCAGTAGCTTCTATCATTTCAAGATCAAATTTTGTTCTCTCCCTTAATCTCTGTTCCTCTAATAATTTATTATTAGCACGATGTTTTTTTAATGTTTCTGCTAACTCAGATTTTATTTGTCTTATTGCTTGATCCACTGTTGGTTTTGGAGTTATATAATGACTATTAGCATAAATTTTAATTATAGAATAATCGTTAGTCTTATCTCCTGTAAGAGGATCAAACTCTTCAATCTTTTCTAATTTATTCAAATTCAAACTTATTCGCCAAGCTCTGTCTTCAAGGTGTGATGGAAATATTTCTAAGTTTTCTCCTCTAACCCTAAAGGTACCCCTGAAAAAGTTTTGATCATTTCTTTTGTATTGTAAATTTATAAAAGATCTTATTAATTGATCTCTATCGTATTCATAATTTTTTTTTAAAGTGATAGTCATTTTGGAATATGCTTCAACTGATCCTAACCCATAAATACAAGAGACACTTGCAACAATAATAACATCATCTCTTTCTAGCAAAGATCTAGTTGCTGAATGTCTCATCCTATCAATTTGCTCATTAATTGAAGCCTCTTTTTCAATATAAGTATCAGATCGTGGAACATAGGCTTCTGGAGTGTAATAGTCGTAATAGGATACAAAATACTCAACCGCATTATCAGGAAAAAAACTTTTAAACTCTCCGTAGAGTTGGGCTGCTAGGGTTTTATTAGGAGCAAGAATTAAAGCAGGTCGATTTGCTTTTTCTATTACTTTAGCCATTGTGAAAGTTTTTCCTGATCCAGTGACACCTAATAAAACTTGTTCCTGTTTGTTGTCTTTTAGATTTTTAAGCAATTTTTTTATCGCTTCAGGTTGGTCGCCGCTAGGTTGAAAATCGCTTTTTATTTTAAATTTGATTCCACCCTCTAACTTACTCGTTTTTTTTGAGTTATTAACTTCCAAATCAGCTATTTTTTCTTGATAAGTATTTTGCATTTTATGTTAATAATAATTTAAAAAAAACATTATAGATTTCAATGAGCATAGTTTCCAATAGTTTAAAACGTATAAAACCGTCGCCTACTATGGCAGTTACATCAAAAGCTAGAGAAATGAGGGCTGCTGGCAAAGATGTAATTGGTTTAGGAGCAGGAGAACCAGATTTTGATACCCCGGATAATATAAAAGAGGCAGCCATTAAAGCAATTAAAATAGGAGATACCAAATATACAGCTGTTGACGGTACTCCAAAGTTAAAAAAGGCTATCCAATCAAAGTTTAAAAGAGAAAATAATCTCTCTTACGAAATCGATCAAATATCTGTCGGAACAGGCGGTAAACAAGTTTTATACAATGCTTTTATGGCAACGATAAATAAAGGAGACGAAGTTTTAATTCCTGCCCCATATTGGGTTTCTTATCCTGATATAATCTTATTAGCTGGTGGAAAACCTAAAATAATAAAGTGTAGTGAAAAAAATAATTTCAAACTAACACCAAAAGAATTGAAAAAAGCAATATCAAAAAAAACTAAATGGATAATATTAAACTCACCATCTAACCCTACAGGTTCAGCCTACACAAAAGATGAAATAATTGCTCTATCTAAAATTTTATTAAAATATAAAAAAACATACATTTTAAGCGATGATATATATGAGCATATTACTTATGATAATTTTAAATTTTACACTATAGCTCAAGTAGAAAAACTTAAAAGAAGAACTCTTACAATGAATGGGGTAAGTAAATCTTACTCTATGACAGGATGGAGAATAGGGTATGCAGCTGGGCCTAAAGAAATTATTAAAGCAATGGCAAAAATTCAATCTCAATCTACAAGTAACCCAACCTCAATTAGTCAAGCAGCTGCAGTAGAAGCTTTAAATGGGACTCAAGATTTTATAAAAGTTAGGTCAGACTCTTTTAAATCTAGGAGAGATTTTGTTGTTCAAAGTCTTAATAATATTAAAGGTTTAAGTTGTTTAAAACCTGAAGGGGCTTTTTATGTTTTTCCAAACTGTAAAAAATTATTAGGAAAAAAGACTAAATTAAAAACTGACAAAGATTTCGTCGAAAAACTTTTGGAAAAGGCAGAAGTTGCGGTTGTTCAAGGCTCTGCATTTGGTTTAGAGGGTTATTTTAGAATATCTTATGCTACTTCTATGGAAAATTTAGAAAAAGCAATGAAAAGAATTAAAATTTTTTGTGAGTCTTTATATTAATTTTGATTTAAAATTTTTCTTGCAGCAAAAGTTTTGTTTATCCATTTAACAGGTATTGATTTAAGTCCTTTTAAAGCTGCAAAATAAGCCCCAATAAAATTTACGCGAGAACAATTACAACCACCAGCTTTAATAGTTTTTAAAATAGCATTTTTATAATTGGATGAATTAATAATTGCATGAACAGAACTTTCGAAAGTTCCTGGATAACTACAAGCCATACCAAGTTTTTTTACAATAACAGGATGTGGTTTTGTTTTTAGTTTTTTTACTTTCTTAATGCCTTCGACAACACTTTTAAAATACCTGTCTTTTTTAAATCTTAAAGTAAATTCTTCTATTGGATTTTTAGAACCTTTTAAAGCTAAATCTATTAAGCAAAGTTTTGCTAAAGCATACTTAAGACTTATTTTTGAAATTGTTACAATTGAAATAATTTTTTTCAAATTCTTTAAATTATGACCATACAAAAAATACGGCAAAGCTGCACAATATCCGTCTGACTCGTTCACTTTTTTTCCACCAGTTAATTTTCTTTTTATTTTAATATTCTTAATAGTTTCAATTATATTTTGATGTATCCATGGGCCTTTAATTATTCCTCGCCAGTCTTTTACTTTCCTGTATTTAGCTCTCAAATTATAGTTCTTCCAATATAAGCTTCCAGGTCCAAAGTTTTTTATAATATTTTTTTTGAATCTTTCCTCTATGTTTTTATTTCCTTCGATTAAAGTGAGAAACATAACTTGACCAATATCGTTGTAACCTGAAACTTTTCCTGTTTTTATATTGTAAAAAGGACTTTTATTTTTTTTTAAAAAAGTAAAATCTTTCTTTCCTTTGATGTATTTATTGAGTTTTTTTTGATTATAAACCCAATGTAAAGGCCTAGCCGCAGCATCAGCCACAGTTGCCCCTAAAAAAACATGAAGATTATTTTTCACTGTTATTTATCTGATAAATGTTTTTCAGCTTCAAGTGCAGCCATACATCCCATTCCCGCAGCTGTTACAGCTTGTCTGAAAATCTTATCTTTCACATCGCCAGCTGCAAATACTCCTGGTATATTAGTGATCGTAGAGTCAGGTTTTGTAATTAAATATCCCTCTTTATCCATCTCTAATTGATCCTTAAATAATTGTGTAGCAGGATCGTGACCTATAGCAATAAAAAGTCCATCCACTTTTAATTCTTTTGTTTTATTGTCTTTAACATTTTTAATCTTTATACCATTAACACCTTTAGGCTCAGTTGTGCCCAGAACGTCCTCTACAACGCTATCCCAAATAATTTCAATTTTCTTATTAGCTTTAAGTTTTTCTTGAAGCAATTTTTCTGCTCTTAATTTGTCTCTTCTATGAATTAGTTTAACTTTTGTTGCAAATTTTGTTAAAAACATAGCTTCTTCTACTGCAGCATTACCTCCGCCAACTACGGCGACCTCTTTATCTTTAAAGAAAAATCCGTCACAAGTTGCACAAGCAGACACCCCAAACCCTCTAAAGTTTTGCTCTGATTTTAAATTTAACCATCTAGCTTGAGCACCAGTCGAAATAATAATAGAATCCGCGGTGTAAACTTGACCGCTATCTCCCTCAGCCTTGAAAGGCTTTTTTGTTAAATCTACCTTATTTATATGATCTTGTATCATCTCTGTTCCAACAGCTTCAGCTTGACCCTTCATTTCTTCCATTAACCAAGGACCTTGAATTGCTTTTGCGTAACCTGGATAATTTTCAACATCTGTAGTTGTGGTTAATTGTCCACCTGGTTGAGATCCATGAACTAAAATTGGCTTTAACATTGCTCTGGCCGCGTAAATTGCTGCCGTATACCCCGCTGGACCTGATCCAAGAATTAACACTTTTGTATGTTTAGTTGATTTATTATTCATTATGATAGGTTTATATAGTAACTAATGTTAGAATTAAAAGCACTTCTTTTGACACAAGGCATGCATGGCATGGTTAGCCAGGTAGAGGGTTTAGCAAAAGCTCTAAAACTTAACTTTAAACATCAAAATATAAAGTTAAAGCCTATATGGAATTTTATACCACCAAAGTTTACACCTATTTCAGAAAACTTATTAACAGAAAAGTTTGTGTGTGATAGCAAAATTATAATATCCTGTGGGAGAAAAAGTGTGATTCCATCTATCGCTCTAAAAAAAAGATTAAAAAATCAAATCTTTAACATACACATACAAGATCCTAAAGTTTCGTTTAAACATTTTGATCTTATAGTAAGCCCAGAGCATGATGGTATTAAAGGGGATAATATTTTAACAACAAAGGGTTCAATTCATTACTTAACCAAAAAAGAAATTATAGATAACACTAATTATCTTCAGTTAGATAAAGGAAAAAAAAAAATTGTAGCTTTTATAATTGGAGGGCCTAACAAATATTATAATTATTCAGATGAACAAGTTCATTTTATTTTTAATAAAATAAAAGCATTGTTTACTCCCGATAAATTTAAAATAATTGTAATACCCTCATACAGAACACCTGAGGAAGTGATAAAAAAAGCTTTTAATACATTTAGTATTAACCACTATGTTGTAAAAACAATAGATAAAAAAGCCTATCTTAGCTCATTAGCTCTAGCAGATTTTGTAATTGTGACATGCGACTCAACTTCTATGATTTCAGAGGCTGCTGTAACAGGTAAGCCAGTTTTTGCGGCAATGATGAAACCTAGAAAAAGTATAAGAAGGTTTAATAGCTTTTTTAAACAATTTAAAGAACTCGGCATCTTAAAAGAATTAAATGATAGCATAGATAGTTGGAGTTATGATAAGCTAGATGAAGTAAATAGAATTGCTCCAATAATTAAAAAAAAAATGAAATTAAATGGAATTATTTAAATCTTTAGAGACAAAAACAAAATTATTTAATGATCCTTTCAAACATTTTGAAATTAATCAGCCATTAACACAAAATGCTATAGATGAGATTTGTAGTGCTGATATAGCTGATCCTAGAAAACAAAATTTAAATTATGATGGAACAAGAGCTCTTGACGGTGGAGAAGGAGCTTTTCGAGCAGGTATAAAAGATGGAGGTAAAGCAAAAAAACTTAGATGCTATGTTACTAAAGAAAACTCTAGTCAATTTCCTTACTTAACAAAATTTATTGAAGAATTGAGATCTCCTGAAGTTTATAAAAAGATAGGTTCACTTATTGGAAAAGATTTAAGCAATTCTTTTGTAAGACTTGAGGTAATTTGTGACCGAGAGGGTTTTTGGTTAAAACCCCACTGTGATATTGAAGAAAAATTAATGTCTTCAATAGTTTTTGTTAATTTACATAATGAATCAGAAAATCTTGGAACAGATTTTTATGACACAAATCTAAATAAGGTTAAAACTGTTCCTTACAAACATAATTATGGTTATTTCTTTACTAGTGGACCTAACACTTGGCACGGGATGGAAAAAAAAGAGATAAAAAAAGAGAGAAGATGTATCCAAATAAACTACGTAACTTTTGAGACTGACTGGAAAGTAAAAAGTTAAATATCCTGTAAAGAAGTTACACTTATATCTCTTAGTTTTAAAGATTTTATACCTTCCAAACAAACCTTGGCCGTTGACATATTAGTGCAATACGGAACTTTATTAGCAAGAGTAGCTCTTCTCAAAGCTACAGCATCACTTAATTGCGTTTCACTATTTCCACCTCCGGTATTTATAACTAAAGCTATCTTTTTAGCGTTAAGAACATCAACTATATGAGGAGAGCCCTGATTAACTTTATTTATTTTTTTACAATAAATTCCATGTTGATTTATATAATTAGCAGTTCCACCTGTCCCACAAAGTTTAAAATTCAATTTAATTAATTGTTTTGCTAATTCTACTCCCTCTTTTTTATGACTATTTTTTAAAGAGATAAAAGCTAAGCCTTTTTTAGGTAGGGAGTTTGACGCCGCAATTTGACTTTTAGCAAATGCCATACCAAAATTTTTATCAAAACCCATTACTTCACCTGTAGATTTCATTTCTGGTCCAAGTAAAAGATCGCTATTTGGAAATTTGTTAAATGGAAAGACCGCCTCTTTTACTGCAAACATATCTTTTGTTTTACTTTTTAAATTGAACTTTGATAATTTTTCTCCTGCCATCACTCTTGAGGCTATCTTAGCAAGAGGTAAACTTTTCGCTTTTGAAACAAATGGAACAGTTCTACTTGCTCTCGGATTAACTTCAATTACAAAAATTTTATCTTTTTTAATTGCATATTGCACATTCATGAAACCTTTAACTTTAAGAGCTAACGCCAATTTTTTTGTTTGATTTTCAATTTCTTTAATCAAGAAAGGTTTTATTGACACCGGAGGCAAACTACATGCTGAGTCACCAGAATGTATTCCTGCCTCTTCAATATGTTGCATAATACCTGCTACGAAAACATTTTTACCATCTGATATAGCATCAACATCAACCTCCATTGCATTATCAATAAACTTATCAATTAAGATTGGATTTTTTTCGGCGACTTTAAATGCTTCTTTTACAAAGTTTTTGAGTTGACTTTTTTCATGAACAATCTCCATTGCTCTTCCACCTAATACGTAAGATGGTCTTACCATTAAAGGCAAACCAATCTTATCTGCAATCTTAATCGCTTGAGGAAAAGTTCTAGCTATACCACTTTCAGCTTGATTTAAATTAAGTTTATTTAAAAGATTTCTAAATCTATCCCTATCCTCCGCTAGGTCAATCGAAGTATACTGAGTTCCTAGAATTGGAAGTTTATTTTCATATAAAAATTTTGCAAGTTTAATTGGAGTTTGTCCTCCAAATTGAGTAATAACACCTTTTACAATACCTTTTGATTTCTCTCTTTTTATAATATTAAAAACATACTCATCTATTAAAGGTTCAAAATATAATCTGTCACTTGTATCATAATCTGTTGATACGGTTTCTGGATTACAATTCACCATTATAGTTTCATATTTAGCTTCCTTAAGGGCAAAACTAGCTTGGCAACAACAATAATCAAACTCTATTCCTTGACCAATTCTATTAGGGCCTCCACCAAGAATTATAATTTTATTTTTGTTAGAGGGATCAGCCTCACATTCTGAATTTGAGGAGAAATTTCTTTGATAGGTAGAATACATATACGGAGTGAAAGATTTAAATTCTGCAGCACATGTGTCAACTTTTTTATAAACTGGCAATACTTTTAGAGCAGTTCTTTTCTTTCTAATAAACGACTCTGAAGTATTCGTAAGTTCAGATAATTTTTTGTCAGAAAACCCTATCGACTTTATATAATTAAATTCATTGAAATTTTTAGGAAGACCTTTTTTCTTTAACTTTATTTCATTCTCTATGATTTCTTTTATTTGGTTTAAAAACCAAGGGTCGATTTTTGAAAGTTTATTTATATCCTTTAAATTTATTTTTTTTCTTATAGCCTCTCCAACAAGTAAAATCTTATTTGGGATATTTTCTTTAAGCTTTTTTTTAATTTGTTTTGTATTTAAATTAAATATTTGGTCTAATCCTGAGAAACCTGTTTCTAGAGAAACCAAGGCTTTTTGAAGAGACTCTTTAAAATTTCTACCAATAGCCATTGCCTCTCCCACTGATTTCATTGATGTTCCTAAAACTGCGGCTGAAGAGGAGAATTTTTCAAAAGTAAATCTTGGGATTTTAGTAACCACATAGTCTATTGTAGGCTCAAAAGATGCAGGTGTAACTTTTGTAATTTCATTTTTTAACTCATCTAAAGTGTAACCAACAGCTAACTTTGCTGCTACTTTCGCTATTGGAAAACCTGTGGCTTTTGAAGCCAGCGCTGATGATCTTGAAACTCTAGGGTTCATCTCAATGATTACCATTCTTCCATTTTTCGGATTTATTGCAAATTGAACATTAGATCCACCGGTTTCTACACCAATTTTTCTTAAGCAAGCTATAGAGGCATTTCTCATAACTTGATACTCTTTGTCGGTCAAAGTTAGTGCTGGAGCGATAGTTACTGAGTCTCCAGTATGAATACCCATTGGATCTAAATTTTCAATTGAGCAAATGATAATGCAATTGTCATTTTTATCTCTGACAACTTCCATCTCAAATTCTTTCCAACCTTCTAAACATTCTTCTACTAAGACTTGATTTACAGGTGACTCGTGAAGTCCATTTTTTATTATCTTATAAAAATCTTTTTTATTTTTGGCTATACCACCCCCTAAACCTCCTAAAGTAAAAGCTGGTCTTATAATTGCTGGTAATCCAATTTGTTTTAATACTTTTGTAGAATGTTTAAAATTATTTACTATCTTTGATCTGGGAAGATCTAAGCCAATCTCTATCATATTTTTTCTGAATTTTTTTCTATCTTCTGCATTAGATATTGCTTTTGAATTAGCGCCAATGAGTTCAATTTTATATTTTTTAAGAATTCCTTTTTTTTCTGCCTCCATTGCTAAATTCAATGCAGTTTGACCGCCCATTGTTGGCAAAATTGCATCAGGTTTTTCTTTGATAAGAATTTTCTCAAGAATTTCTATTGTAATAGGCTCAATATAAGTTTTATCGGCAACGTTTGGGTCCGTCATAATTGTAGCTGGATTAGAATTTATGAGAACTATTTTGAAACCCTCATCTTTTAAAGCTTTACATGCTTGAGTGCCTGAATAATCAAATTCACAAGCTTGCCCAATAATTATTGGACCAGCACCTACTACCAATATCTTTTTAATATCTTTTCTTTTTGGCATTTTTTTTCATACTCATAATAAATTGTTTAAACAAATAAACACTATCTTGCGGACCAGGATTTGACTCAGGATGATATTGTACTGAAAAAACAGGTTTACTTTTTAGTTGAATACCTTCAATACTATTATCGAAAAGTGATTGATGAGTTATCTTCACGTTTTTTGGCAAATTCTTTTTAACAACTTCAAAACCATGATTCTGACTAGTTATTTCTACTTTACCCTCGATTAAATTTTTTACCGGATGATTAGCTCCCCTATGACCAAGTTTCATTTTTTCTGTCTTTGCACCTAATGTTAAAGCTAATAGTTGGTGTCCTAAACAGATACCAAATATTGGTAAATTATTTTTTATCAATTCTTTTATAATCGGTATGGCATATTTTCCAGTCGCAGCTGGATCTCCAGGACCATTAGACAAAAAAATTCCATTGGGTTTTTCTCTAAGAATATTCGCTGCACTTGTTTTACAAGAAACTATTGTGACTTTACAATTAAAGTCTGAAAAATATCTTAAAATATTTTTTTTAATTCCATAATCGATTGCCACTACATGTAATATCTTCTTTTTATTTTTTAAAAAACCATCACCTTTTTTCCAGGTTTTAAAGTCATTCCAAACATAATTTTTTTTGGTTGTTACTTTCTGAGCTAAATCTAAATTTTTAAGACCACTCCATTTTTGAGTTATTTTTAAAAGTTTTTTTAAATTTAATTTATCTTTTTTTAAAAAAGATATTGTTCCTTTGGGTGCACCTGTGTCTCTGATAAAGTTAGTTAAATTTCTTGTATCAATACCGGTTATACCTACAATTTTATTCTTCTTTAACCATTCATCAAGATGTTTTAGAGATCTATAATTTGAAGGGTTAGTTATTTCAGCGTTTATTATAACGCCTTTAGTCCAAATTTTATCAGACTCATGATCTTCTTTATTAGTGCCAACATTCCCAACATGCGGAAAGGTAAAATTAATTATCTGATCAGCATATGAAGGGTCAGAAATTATCTCTTGGTATCCCGTTATAGATGTATTAAAGCAAACTTCTCCCGTAGCTGTTCCGTGGCAACCCAAACCTATGCCTTTGAAAAATTTTCCATTTTGTAGAATTAAAATAGCGTTAGAATCGATCTTTTGAAGATTTTTTTTAGAGTTTATATTTTGACCAAATTCCTTCAAATACAACTCATAAGTTAAAGTAAAAAACTTATAAACATGATTTTGCGAAACATATGAAATAGAAATATAATCGTCAAGAAAGTTCTTTTTATTTTAGATAAGAATTGTGATTAAAATAAATTTTTTTAAAACTTATGCCTCTAAAAAAACAAATAGAAGACAAGCTAAACGAAGCCTTAAAAGCCAAAGATAAAAATACTTATCCAACATTAAGACTAATAGTCTCAGCAATAAAAGATGCTGAAATAGCAGGTCGCTCTAAAGGTCAAAAAGAGATCAAAGATTCTGATATAACGAGTATTTTAAAAAAAATGATAAAGCAAAGGAACGAGTCTTGCGATGTGTACAAAAAAGCTGGACGATCGGAACTTTTGGAGAACGAGACAAAAGAAATAAATGTCATCAGCACTTTTTTACCTAAACAACTTAGTGAAGAAGAGACAAAAAAAATTTGTGAAGAAGCAATCAAGTCCACAGGAGCTTCATCAATGAAAGATATGGGAAAAGTAATGGGTGAACTAAAATCAAAGCATGCTGATACACTTGATTTCTCAAAAGTAAGTGGAATAATTAAAGGACTTCTAAATTAAATGAAATATCCAAAGGAATATCTTAATGAAATAAAATTAAGATTAAAAGTGTCTCAAGTTGTAAGTAAATCTGTACAACTTAAAAAAAGAGGAAAAGAATTTATAGGACTGTCACCTTTTAAAAATGAAAAAAGCCCATCTTTTACCGTGAACGATGAAAAGGAGTTCTATCATTGCTTTAGCAGCGGCGAACATGGAAACATTTTCGATTTTTTAATGAAAACAAAATCTATTGGTTTTGGAGAGGCAGTAAAAATTTTAGCCTCAGAGGCTGGCATGCAACCTTACAGATTTTCAAATTTTGATAAAAAAAAAGATTTAAGATTTCAAACTTACAAAAGTATTTATAAAGAATATTCAGAATTTTTTTTTCATGAATTGTTTAGTTCAAATAATAAAGAAGCTTTAAACTATTTAAGTAAAAGAGGTTTAGAAAAAAATACTATTGAAGAATTTAAGTTAGGTTATGTTCCTTGGAAAAATGATTTTTATTCAGAGCTAGTAAAAAAATACTCAGAGGAAGATATAAATTTAACAGGCTTATATTACAAGCATGACAAAAGTGGAAAATATATTGACCGGTTTAATTCAAGAATAATTTTTCCTGTGAATAATATAACTGGAGATACTATTGCATTTGGGGGCAGAATAATAAAAGAGAGCAAATTAGCGAAATATATAAATAGTCCCGAAACTGAATTTTACAAAAAAGGAAATATGATTTTTAATTTAGATAAAGCAAAACAATGTCGATCTGAAACTAATCAAGTAATAATTGTTGAAGGGTATATGGATGTTGTAAGTGTTTATTCTTCTGGAATTAAAAATGTGATTTCAAACTCTGGAACAGCATTAACTGAGAGGCAGATAAACCTTATATGGAAATTTTTTTCAAATCCAATTATATGTCTTGATGGAGATCAAAGCGGCCAAAATGCAGCTTTAAGAATAGCGGAAAAACTTTTACCTTTTATTAATGAAAGTAATAAAATTTATTTTTCAATGATACCTGATGGATCTGATCCAGATGACTTTATAAAAAAAAATGGTAAAGAAAAATTTATAAATCTTTTAAAAGAAAAAAACATAATTCAGACTTTTATTTGGAATCACTATATCGATAAAATTGATAAGACTAATCCGTTTGAAGTTTCTAAATTTGAAAAAGAAATTAAAAAGGTCTGCTATTCAATTAAAGATGAAACTCTCAAGAAATACGTTTTAGAGGATTTTTTAAACAAAATCAAAAATTTAACCCCAATACAAAACTCCAGAAGATCTTATTCTTCCTTTAAAAATTATAAAAAAGATAAAGATTATCATTTGCTAAGTGAGACAAAATCTTTGTATAAAAAAAGAAATCACCTTTCAAAAACTCAACTAAAAGAATTTTCAATTTTATATATAATGTTAAATTATTATGAAATAGTTTTTCATAAAACTTCAGATTTAGCTAACATAGAGTTTGAATCTTTAGCCAATGAAAATTTGAAAAACGATATTTTAACAAGTTTGAAATCAGATAATGATAAAAACGTGTTAAAATCAAATATTTTGAACAAACATAAAAAGTTGATAAAAGAAGTACAAGAAAATTCAAGTATACAAATAATTTTAGCAAATAAAAATAATGAGTCGATAACTGAATTACTAAGCGAACTTTTGAGAGAATTTGAAGAATTACAAAATCAAAAAAAAATAGAATCCTTAGAGAAAGATTTAGTAAATAATCTGGATGAAAACTCATTTTCAGAGCTCATTAAGCTTAAAAGTCAAATAAATGGGGAATAAAAAAAGATAGATTTTTTTGACTTAGTCACTATATATAAAACACTTCGAAAAATAATTAAATGGCTGAAAAATTAATTACAAAATCATTTGAAAGACTTTTGGATAAGGGTAAGCATAGAGGTTTTATCACTTATGAAGAGCTAGGCAAATCCTTAGGTAAAAGAAACAGCACTGTAGAAAATATAGACAAAGCTCTATTAATTTTAGTAGATGAAAAGATTACCTTAGTAGAAAAAAAATCTCAGTATCAGTCTAACAAAAAGAAAGAGTCTACTGCTACATCAGAAGAAAAATCTTCAGATAAAAGCGATGACCCGATAAGAATGTACCTCAGAGAAATGGGTGGTGTCGAGCTCCTTTCAAGAGAAGGTGAGATAGCTATAGCAAAAAGAATTGAGGCTGGAAAAGATGTAATGATAAACGCTTTAACTCAAAGTCCTTTAGTAGGAAAGAAAATATTTGAATGGAAAGAGCAAATAGAAAATCAA
>JAOOLP010000014.1 GCA_028408795.1 Candidatus Pelagibacter sp. | reverse complement strand
TTAGAAAGCGTAAATTTGTATTTAATTCAAATTTTGGGATATATGATGTAAGTAAAACAAAAAGTAAACAAAAACCTACTAATGATTTTTTCATCTGTTCAGGCCAGCATTAAGTAATATTTTTAAAACTAGTTTTTCAAATGATATACCTCTAAATTTTGCAATTTCGGGTACTAGAGACAAACTTGTCATTCCTGGTTGTGTATTAAGTTCTAGTAAATAAAATTTATTTTTATAAAATTTGAAATCTGATCTAGTTATACCTTTGCATCTTAAAGCATTATGAGCTTTGGCTGCTATTTGCATGACTTGATTATATTTAGATTTTTTTATGTTTGCTGGCATAATATGAATGGTGTTTGCAGATTTAGAATATTTAGCTTTATAATCATAAAACTCTCTCTTCGGCTTAAGTTCTATCGCGCCTAGAGGGTGACCATTAATAATAGCAACTTGAATTTCTTGACCACCAATAAATGGTTCAAAAATTAATTCTGAGTATTTTCTAAAAAGAGATTTTACATTTTTTTTTAAAAAAAAAATATTTTTACAAATATTTACTCCAAGACTAGACCCTTCATTTGTTGGTTTTACAACAACAGGAAATTTAATACCTTTTTTTTTCAAATTAGAAGTTAATTTATTGCTACTATAGTTCTCTTTTTTTATCACAAAATATTTAGGGGAAATAATTTTATTTTTTCTGAATATTTCCTTTGAGATAACTTTGTTCATTGCATTGTAGGAACTAACTATTCCAGAATGTGTATATGGAATTCGTAAATACTCAAAATAACTTTGAGCAATTCCATCTTCTCCCTCTTTTCCATGCAAAGCATTAAAGATAACATCAACTTTATTTCTATTAATTAAATTTAATGACTTTTTTTTTGGATCAAAGCTAGTTACCCTATAGCCATTTTTCTTTAAAGCTTTGATACATGCCTTCCCGCTTTCCAAGCTAACTTTTCTCTCTCCTGAGTTCCCACCAAGAACAACTAAAACTTTTTTATTTTTCATCTCCAATAATTTTAATTTCTAGTTCAAGATTGACGCCTGTTTTTTTATAAACTTCCTTTTTTACTTTATTTATTAATTTTTCAACATCTGAAGTTTTTGCATTCCCATCGTTGATAAAAAAGTTACAGTGTTTTTCAGAAATTTTAGCATCCCCAATTGAAAATTTTTCACAACCTGATTCTTTTATTAATTCCCAAGCTTTCTTTTCTTTGTGATTTTTGAATGTACTGCCTCCTGTCTTAATTCTGCTTGGTTGAGATATTTTTTTTCTTTCAATAAACTCTTTTTGTTTTTTTTTAATGGAGTCTTGAGAAGATAATTCTCCTTTTAACTTTGCCGATAATACTAGATAATCTT
The DNA here is from genome assembly GCA_028408795.1 of Candidatus Pelagibacter sp. The sequence goes on along the minus strand of JAOOLP010000014.1, from coordinate 18,342 downwards.
CTGAAATATTGCTTCCTCTATAAAAAAAATTAATTTCCTCTCTTTTAATTTCTTTTTCTTCACCATTTTTATCAAGAATTCTAATTGAAAGTAAAATTTGAGAAATTTCTGATCCATAACAACCACTATTCATTATGATTGCTCCGCCTACTGACCCAGGAATACAAGAAAGAAATTCCATGCCTCCAATACAATTTTCTTTTGCGAAATCAGAAACCCTCTTATCTAAAGTAGCGGCACCAACTTCTATAATATTTTCTTTAACAAGTTTAATTTGAGAAAACTTAGATCCTAACTTAATAACTGCTCCTTTGATACCTGAGTCCCTTATTAAAGTGTTAGACCCTGCACCTATGAAATTAATATTTAAATTTAATTTTTTTATTTTTTTTAAAAAGTCTATAAGTTGATCTTTATTATCAGGACGAAAAAATATATCTGCCGGTCCTCCTAAATTAAACCAATTATATTTGGATAAATTTTCATTTATTATTAAGTTTTTACCAAATTGTTCTTTTAATTCTTTACTCTCTATATTCATAAACTATATTTCAATTCTCTCACCCATTTAGAGATAGACCCAGCGCCCATGCCTATAATTATTTCATCATCGATTAGGTTTTTTTTAAAATATTTTGATATTTCATCCTGGTTTTCAATAAGTATGACTTGAGTATTAGAATTTTGAGATATTAATTTTGCAAAGTTCACTCTATTAAAATTTAATTTATTTTTTTCTCCCGCCGGATAAATAGGGCACATTAAAACTAAATCTGACTCTTTAAAAGATTTGGAAAAAGCATCTTTAAGAGACATCACTCTAGAATATCGATGTGGCTCAAAAATTGTAATTATTTTTCTGCCGTTATAAACTTTTTTTACTCCATCCAATATAGAGGATATTTCTGTAGGATGATGTGCATAATCATCAAAAAATTGATTTTTATTTTTACTAAAAACTTTTGTCATTCTTCTTTGAACACCAGAAAAATTCTTTAATGATTTTTTAATTATCTTAACATTTGCTCCAAGATTTAAGCATAAGGCTAGGGTTGCTGATGCATTAAGGACGTTATGTTTTCCTAAAAGTTTTAAATTAATGTTTTTAATTATATTGTTGTTTCCTTTAAAATCTTTGTAATGTAAATCAAAAGTTGAATGGGAAATTTTATATCTTACATTACTAATCCTATAATTAGCGTTCTTATTAAAACCATAAGTAAGTATATTTTTATTTTTTATCTTTTTTAAAACATTTTGTATATTTTTGTTGTCAACACATACAAAGCATTTACCAATTGGAGGTGTTTTGTTAATAAATTTTATAAATGAATTTTCTAAATTTTTATAATTTTTATAATAATCCATGTGCTCAACATCTATGTTTGTTACTATTGAATAATTAACAGGTAATTTTAAAAAACTTCCATCCGATTCATCAGCTTCTAAAATAGACCATTCTCCATTACCTAATTTTGCATTACTTTTTAATGAGTTAATAACACCGCCATTAATAATAGTCGGGTCTAAATTTTGATCTGATAATACTTTAGCCACTAATGATGTAGTTGTAGTTTTTCCGTGTGAACCGGTTATGATAATATTTTTTTTTAAAGAAACAACATCAGCCAAAACTTCTGCCCTAGAATAAATTGGAATTTTTTTATTTTTGGCTTCTTTAATTTCTACATTGTTTCCTTTAATTGCTGAAGATTTGACAATTATAGTAGCATTTTTAATATTTTTTTTAGAGTGTCCTATAAAAACCTTTATTCCAAACCTTTTACAATTAGACGTGCTTTTATTTTTATTCTGATCACTTCCCTGAATTTTAAATCCCATTGTTTTCATAACCTGGGCTAATCCACTCATACCAATACCACCGATACCAATGAAATGAATAATCTCTTTTTGACCTAAATTAATGCTTTTCATTTTATAATTTTATTTATCTCTTCATCAATAATTTCATACACTGCTGCATCAGAGTACAATTTTTGTTTAGCTATCATTTGAGATAGCAACAATTTATTTTCATGTATTTCTTTAATTAGTTTCAACAGTTTTTCGTCCAAATTTTTTTCCTCTATAAGATAGCTATACTGATTTTTTTCATAATAAATAGCGTTTTTTAGTTGATGATTATCTGCTGAGGCAGGTAAAGGAACTGAGATGAAAGGGATTTTTACATTTATTAATTCAGCTAACATCGACGAACCTGCGCGAGTAATAACTAAGTTTGCTTTTGAAAAGTAATTGACCATATCATCGCTAAAATTGAAAATTTCACATTCTATATTAATCTTATTATATAAATCTAATAAAATTGGGTTTTGTTCAGGTAAACATTGTTGAAAAACCTTTAGAGGTACACCGTCATTATGACATTTTTCTAAAATTTTTGGAAGTTTTTCAGCAAAAATTTTTGCAGCTTGGCTTCCACCCAAAATAAGAATTTTAATTATTTTATCATTTTCTATATTATCTAAATTTCTTTTAAAATTTAAAAATTCTTTTCTAATAATATTACCAGTTTGGCAAATTTTTTTTTCATATTTTTCGGGAATTCCAGTAAGTTCTTTTCTTGCAACAAATATTTTAATCGCAAAAGGTAATAGAAATTTATTTGCTCTTCCAACATGTAAGTTATTTTCATAAATTATAAAAGGAATATTGAGTAATTTTGCTACAATACATATTGGAAATGAAGAATAGCCTCCCATTCCAAAAACTAAATTAGGTCTATTAATAATTAAGAAAATAAAAGATCTTAAAATTGCATAGGTAATTATTATAGATGAAATAAATTTTTGTAAGAAATTTTTATTATAAACACTAGAGGTATTAATTATGGAAATCTTAACATCATTAAACTTTTTTAAATATTTAATTCCACGCTTGTCAGAAATTATTTCAACATGAAATTTTTTATCGTTCAGATGTTTTGCTAGTCCATAAGCTGGAAATACATGACCGCCAGTTCCACCAGTTGCTATTAAGACTTTATTTATTTTTTTAGTCATAAATATCTAATTTAATTTTTGTGTAATTTAAGATTATCCCAGCCAAAATAGCACTTCCTAAAAGTGAAGATCCTCCGTAGCTTAAAAAAGGTAAAGTCATACCAGTAGTTGGTAGTAAGCTTGTATTTACTCCAATGTGAATAAAAGTTTGAAAAATTAAAAGTGACGTTAATCCGCATAAAGAAATTTTTAAAAATTCATCGTTTTTTAAAACACAAATTTTTATTATTCTAAAAGCGATATATAAGAAAATTGTTATAATTAAGATTGAGGCAATAGAGCCAAATTCCTCTGCGATAACTGCAATTATGTAGTCTGTATGAGCTTCGGGCACGCTATCTTTTAAAATACCTTCTCCCATACCCTGCCCTTTAAGGCCACCTTGTTTAATTGCATCTAAAGCTTTTGAAGATTGAAAATTATCACCTTTCGTTGGATCAATAAATGTAATTAAGCGATTAATTATGTAGCCAAATTTTTCTGGCATAAAGAATAGTAAACTTCCAACGATAAAGAAAAATAAAAGAAAAAAACTTAAAATATAAATTAAGCTTACACCAGCAATAAAAACCGTTGCAACCCAGCTTCCCACTAATAAAATTGATTGACCTAAATCTGGCTGATCAATCAATAGGATAATTACTGAAACTAAAAGAAAAAAACTTAATAAATATTTTAATTGTGAATTTTTAAACTTTTCTAAAGTTAAAATTTTTGCTGAAGCTAAAATAAAAAAAGGTTTTAAAAGTTCAATTGGCTGTATCCTCAAAAAATACAAGTTTAGCCATCTCTTGGCACCTTTAACTTCTATGCCAACAAAAGGCACTAATAAAAGAAGGAAAAATGAGATGATAAATAAAGGGATAACTAATCTTTTTAAAAGAGAGGTTTCGATAAAAGAAATTAAGAACATAACAAAAAGAGAAAAAATTGTAAAAATAAGATGTTTTGTAAAAAAAAAATAGTAAGTCTTATTTAGTCTTTCACCTGCTAATGAAGATGTTGATGAAAAAGAAAAGAAAAGACCTAAAAAAAACAAAATTACGAAACCAAAAAGAATATTTTTATCAATATTTCTCCAATAATTGTAAAATTGTAAATTAAATAAATTTTTTTGCATAAATTCTACATAATTTTTTAAATTCATTGCCTCTTTCCTCAAAATTTTTAAATTGGTCAAATGAGGCAGCGCCAGGGCTTAGCAAGATCATATTACTAGAATTTTTGAATAGCTTAATATCTTTTGAAATATCGAATAAGGATTTTTTTAAATTTTTAGATATAGAATATTCAATCTTGTTTTTTTTTAATTTAGATTTAAAAAAATTTATGTTTTTTCCAATAATATACGATTTAACAATATTTCTTTTTAGATCTTTTAATCTTAATTTATCTTTATCTTTAGGCAAACCGCCCAATATCCAATAAATATTTTTACAACTAGCTAAAGCAAATTTTGCTGCTTGAAAACTTGTAGCCTTTGAGTCATTAATAAAAGTTACATTTTTAGATTTTTGAAATATTTCATATCTGTGTGGTAGCCCCAAGAAAGATTTCATAGATTTTATGAATACTTCATCTTTAATTCTTAATTTTTTAGCTAAAGTAAAGACAAAACTCATGTTTTCATCGTTTGCCTTGGACTTCAAATATATATTTTTAATTTTGGATTTAATCTTTGTATATTGTTTATATTGTATAGGAATTAATTTTCCTCTAAACTTTTTTGCTCTAAAATTCTTTTTTAGAGCATTATTAACTAAAGCGTAATTATTTTTTTTTTGTAGTCTAAATAAATTAAATTTTGATTTTATATAGTCTCTTAACGATCCATGCCAATCTAAATGATCATTAGAAATATTTAATAGTATCGCGTAATCTGGAACTATAAACTTTGAGTATGACAAGTGAAAAGAAGATGCTTCAATAATTATTGTAGAATTTTTTTTAATATTAAGATTCAAGACCGGAGTTCCAATGTTACCACCCAATTGAACTTTAAATTTATTAGTTCTTAAAAGATGTTCGATAATTTTTGCAGTTGTAGATTTTCCATTGGTTCCAGTTATAACAATTGATTTAAATTTTTTACCGCTCAAATACAATAAATCTATATCGGAAATAATCTTTTTTTTATATTTGATTAAATGTTTTTTATTTTTGCTTTTCTTTAAGCTAATTCCAGGGCTTAACACTATAAAGTCAACTTTTTTTATAGACTCTTTAAGATTTGATGGTTTTTTTTTACCAAAATTTTTTCTTAATTTGATATTATCGTCCCAAACAAAATATTTAGAAATTTTATTTTTTTTAAAATATCGAATTACCGATTTGCCAGTAGACCCTAGTCCGTATACTAAAAAAGAGTAATTTTTTAATTTTATTATTTGTGGCATCCATTAACGTAATTTTAAAGTTGCTAATCCAATTAATGCTAGAATTATAGCTATAATCCAAAATCTAATAACAATAGTCGACTCTGCCCACCCTTTCTGTTCAAAATGATGATGTATAGGAGCCATTTTAAAAATTCTCTTCCCTGTAAGTTTAAAGGAAATTACCTGAATAATAACTGACACTGTCTCAAGAACAAAAAGGCCTCCGATGATTGCCAATACTATTTCATGCTTAGCGATTATTGCTACAGCAGCCAAAGAACCACCTAGCGACAAAGATCCTGTATCCCCCATGAAAATTTTAGCAGGTGGAGCATTATACCAAAGAAATCCTAAACAAGACCCAACGATAGATCCACAAAATATTGAGAGTTCCCCAACATCAGGAATATATTGAAGTTGTAAATATTCTGAAAAGATAGTGTTTCCTACTACATACGAAATTAAAGTGAAAGATAGAGCAACTAACATCACTGGCACAGTAGCTAAACCATCTAACCCATCAGTTAAATTTACTGCATTTGAGGAGCCAATTATTACAAATAATGCAAACGGTATAAAAAAAAGTCCCATTTGCCATATTAAATTTTTAAAAAAAGGGAAGTAAAGATTAAATAAATATCCATGATTTGAAAAACTAATCAATATATAAAGTGTGATGATACCTATTAATAACTGACCAAGAAATTTTAATTTTGAATTTAGACCTCTTGAATTTTTAAATTTAATCTTTAACAAGTCATCCAGAAAACCAAGTAAACCCAAACTCAAAGACACAAATATTAAAGTCCAAACATAGATGTTACTTAGATCAGCCCATAACAAAGTACTGGTAATCATTCCTATAATTATGATGACACCTCCCATGGTAGGTGTGCCTGATTTTTTGATAATATGATCTATAGGTCCATCTTGTCTTATAGGGCCAGTGACCATTTTTTCTGAAAAAATTTTTATTAAAGGACCACCTATAACAAAAACAATGATTAAAGATGTCATTACTGACAATCCTGTACGAAAAGTTAAATATTTAAATACATTAAAAAAAGAATAATAATCGATTAAAGATGTAAGTAGATTAAATAACATTATTTCCTTTTATCATTTCTTTGCTAATAGTATTTAAACCGGTTGCGTTAGATCCTTTTATCATTAAATAATCGTTATTAGTTATTATATTTTTAAAAGTTTCATCAATATCTTGATTGCACTGAAAGATATTTCCTCTTTTAGTTTTTCTTAAATATTTAAAGGTAAATAAGCTTTTTTCACCTTTAATAAAAACCTTATCAATATCTGATCTGTTAATAAGTCTCGATAGATCACTGTGATATTTTTCTGATTTTTTTCCAAGCTCAAGCATATCACCTAGCAAAAGATATTTTTTTGCTTTTCCTTTATCTATTTCTACAAATTTATTTATAGCATTTCGCACTGATAGAGGATTTGCATTGTAACTTTCATCTATCAAATTAAATTTTTTTCTATATCTTTTAATTTGGTGTATTTGACCTCTCCCTTCAGAGGCTTGAAGTTTTTGAAATATCGACTGTCTATTTTTAAAATCTATCTTTAATTGTAATAAAACAGCGACAGATGCCAAAACATTATGAATATTAACATTAGCTACTTTCAAGTATAATTTTTTTTCTTTTATTTTAATATTTAAAAAATTAAAATTTTTTTTTCTCTTTATTGAGATAAGCTTTACATCAGAATGTTGTGATTTACCAAACGATACAGCTTTAATGTTATTTTGTTTCGCTTTATTTAATAGAAAATTAAAAAATTTATCATCCCGATTTAAAATAACTGTTCCATTTTTTTCAATATTATTTATTAATTCACTCTTCGCTTTTGCAATTCCTTTAATGTTTTTAAAGTTTTCAATGTGAGCTTCCCCGATATTAGTAATAACAGCAATATTAGGTTTAATCATTTTTGAAAGTTTATCAATTTCCCCTGTTTTACTCATACCGACCTCGAATACTCCAAATTCATGATCGAACTCAAGATTTGAAAGACTTAATGGTACGCCATAATGATTATTAAACGATTTAGGAGAGGAATAAGTTCTTTTAAAGTTTTTAAGAAGAGCATCAAGCATATTTTTTAATGAAGTTTTTCCTGCGCTTCCAGTTATAGCCAAAATTTTTGCATGAGATTCGTTTCTTTTGGCTTCAGCGAAATTATTTAAAAAATTTTTTGTATTACTTACTTTAATAATTTTATTCTTAATTCTTTTATTTTTTTTAGATGTAATTATATATTTTGCTCCTTTTTTGATAGCTTTGTTTATAAAGTTGTTCCCATCTTTGTTTTTTCCTTTAATTGCTAAAAATACATTGTCTTTTTTAACGTCCCTAGAGTCTATTGCAATTCCATTAATTTTATAAAATTTATTATTACTAAAAATTGAATTAAGTATTTTTGAATTAAATATATAGTTTCTCTCTTTTTTATTTATTGTCTTCTTTTTTACTTTTAATCTATTAATAATCTGTCTATCTGAAATTGATAAAACTTTATTACCGTAATCCTGATGAATTTCATGTCCTTTTCCAGCCACAAGAATTATCTCGTTTGGATCTGCTTTTGTGACAGCTTCTTTAATAGCTTTTGAACGGGAACCAATATCAAAATAGTTGTAGCCTTTAAGATGCTTAATAATTTGATTTCTTATTTTTTTTGGACTTTCATTTCTTGGGTTGTCGTCAGTAACATAAATTTTTGCGCATAAAGATCTTACAACTTTAGCCATTGATGATCTTTTCTTAAAATCTCTTTCACCACCACAACCAAATACTATTGAAATTTTGTTTTTTTTTTCATTGTTTAAAGATTTTAATGCTACTAACAATGCATCTGGAGTGTGGGCATAATCAATATAAACTTTAATATTATTTGGAAATTTTCTAATTAATTCTAGTCTGCCATCAACATTTTCAATTTTTTTAATCTTGTTTTTAATCTTAAAACTACTCAATTTACTTAATTGAGCAGCTAAGACTGCCATTGATAAGTTTTTTGATTGAAAAGTATCGATAAAATTTTTTGGGATATCACTCTTAAAAAAATCTATTTTCGAGGAGTCAAAAATTTTTAATTTTCTTTTACTAGCAATTTTTTTTAAAGTTAAGAACTCTTTTGAAGATCCATCAGCTATTATACTCTTATTATGAGATAATAATTTTTTAAATAAGATAAGTTTAGCGTTAAAATAATTTTTCATAGTTTTATGGTAATCAAGATGGTCTTGGCTAAAATTTGTAAAAATACCAGCTTTAAAATTCAATCTATCAAGTCTCTTTTGTTCCAAGCCGTGGCTTGAAGCTTCAATTATAACATTGTCAATTTTTTGCTTTTTTATTTTCTCAAGATTTTTATGCAGGGTAATTATATCCGGTGATGTTAAATTAGTTTTTATTTTTCTATTTTTTGATTTTATACCTAGTGTGCCAATTGAAGCTACAGGTATTTTATTTAAATTTAATATTTGAAAATAAAAATCAGCAACTGAAGTTTTGCCATTAGTGCCAGTTACTGCAAACAAATTTTTTGGTTTATTCTTATAAAAGTTTGAAGTAATTTCACTTAAATAATCTTTAACTCTTTTAGTTTTTATAATATCAATTTTTTTACTTTTAAATTTACATCTATCTGAACAAATAATTAGCCTTGCTCCATTTTGGATAGCTTCTTTTATGTAGTTTTCACCATTGGATTTACTTCCTTTAATTGCAAAAAAAATGAACCCTTTTTTTAAATTTTTACTATTTAATGACAAGCCAGTAATCTTTAAATTTTTAAGGCTACTTGGAGCGCTCTTAATTAGATTTTTTAGCAACATAATTATTGTAAAATTCTTCGTTTTTTATGGCTAAAATAGGTCCAATTTTTTCTATAATTTTGCCAGCAACATAAACTGAATTCCACCCAGCTTCATTTCTGTTAACTTTAGTTTTTACACCTCGGTAATCATAAATTAAATCAGGCGCTGGTTTTGGATTTTCTAACATCACTAAAAAAACATATTTAGGTTCCTTCATTGGAAATACAGAAATGAAAGTATTCATATTGTTTTTTTTGTTTTGATAATTTTCTGAAGTTCCAGTTTTCCCACCAACATTATATCCGTAAATATCTGCTAAACTAGCAGTTCCATTTTTTCCAGAAACTACATCTCTTAAAATAGAATTAATTTGATTGCTTGTCTTACTTGATACAATTTTTTTATCAATTTTATATTTATTTTTTTTTACAATAGTTGGCTTGATTAAGTTACCTCCATTAGTCAATGCAGCATATGTTGCTGCTGCTTGTAAGGGCGTAACTGAAATTCCATGACCATATGAAATAGTTTCTAAAGTGCATTTATTATTCCATTTCAATTTAAAAGGATTGCCGATCTCCTCCACCTCGAACTCAGACATATTTAATAAATTAGTTTTTTCAAAGAATCTTTTATATTCCTCTTGACCAATTTTTTTTGCAAGTTTAGTAGTACCCACATTTGAAGATCTCACAAGAATATCTGCTACAGATAAATCTTTAGGATGTTCTTTAACATCTGCAATTTCATGAATAGAACATTTTATTGATTGTGGTATGTTTTTAATTATTGTATCGGGCGATACTAGGTTATTTTCTAAAGCAAGAGCAACGGTGAAAGTTTTGAAAATAGAGCCCAATTCATAAACGCCCTTGGTAATTTTGTTAATATAATTTTCATCTACGATATTATTTCTTACATTTATATTAAAGTTTGGAAGAGAAACTAAAGATAAAACTTCACCATTACTTGAGTTCATTAATAGTGCAGCTCCTCCGGTAGCATTAAATATTTTTAAGGCCTTATTTAGTTCATCATTCACAATAAACTGAATATTAGTATCCAAAGTTAATTTTAAAGGCTGTTTAATTAATTCATGGCTTTTAAGTTGCTTGTCGAAATATTTCTCAACTCCAGAGATACCATAATTATCATAATCTATTTGACCTAAAACATGACTATATAAATTTGCGTGAGTATAAATTCGTGATTGGAAGGGTTCAAAAATGATTCCTTTTTCACCTAGAGACCAAAGTTTTTCCTTTTCTTTTTGATTAAGTCCTCTTTTAAGATAAAAATATTTTCCTTTATCAAGGTCATCTCTGACTTTTTGAATTGGTAAATTTGGAAAATTTAACCTTAACTTAAGTAAAAAATTATCCTTATTTTTTACTAATTTAGGATTTATTGCAGCATGAAACGATTTAATGTTTCTTGATAGTAAAATACCATTTCTATCGACTATGTCTCTTCTCAAAACCATAAATTGAGAAGATTTATTTTCATGTTTAATAATTTCAAGTTTTTTAAATGATATAATCGTAATCTTAATTGAAAATATTGCGACTAGGCAAAAGAAGAAAAAAAATAAAATATAAATTCTATCTTGAGAAATAATAGTATTTTTAAATTTCTTTTTATTTTGATTAGTTTCTAAATAATCTTCAAAATAAAAACTTTTCTGGTGCTCACTATTGATATTATCTTTTTTGTATTTTTTTCTCATTGTTTTTGTCTAAGTTTGAAATTTTATTTTTAAAATTGATAAAATCGTCATAGCTTAAATAGATTCTTGAGAAATCCATGGGTGTATAATTAACGAGATCCATATTTAAAAGTTTATTTGAAAGACTCTCAGGTGACGATAGATAAAAAAAATCAAGTTGCGTTTCATTCAAATCTTTTTCTAGAATTGCGATTCTTTTATTTGTTTTCGATATATTTTTCTCAATAATTCTTGTTTGGTTTTTGATCGCTGAAGTTATACTTATTAAAAAAGCAAATATTCCTAGAGAAATAAAAAGTCTTAATTTAGACATGTGTATTCTCCAAGTCTAAATATTTTTGAAATTTTTTAATTAAATCTGAAGGATAAAAAAAATTATTTTTACTTCTTACAGCATATCTCAATTTTGCTGATCGTGAGGGAGGATTTATTTTAATCTCCTCAGCCGTTGGCTTTAATATCTTATTTTTATATTTACAAAATAAAAAACTTTTAGGGCTATTATTATATGGCATATACCTAGATGGGTGTGACTTATTTGAAGAAAAATTACTGAAAAAATATTTAACAATTTTATCTTCAATAGAATGAAAACTTATCACTAATATTTTTCCACCTGGTCTCAAAATTTTTGCTGCATTAATTATTCCATTGATAAGTTCTGTAATTTCTTTATTCACAAATATTCTTAATGCTTGAAAAGTTTTTGTGCTGGGGTTTATTTTTGTATTATAACTACTTTTTTTACTTTTCTTTATAATGTCAACTAATTGATCAACTCTACTTATTTGAGATATTGATCTCGCTTTAACAATATTTTTAGCAATTCTAGAGGCATCTTTTTCCTCGCCTAAAATTTTAATAATGAGTTTTAATTGTTGCTCGCTAAATTTATTAACAACTTCTTGTGCTGATATTGTTGAAAGGCCCATTGACATATCTAATGAGGACTTTGAATTAAATGAAAAACCCCTATCTAAATTTTTAAGCTGAATGTTTGATAACCCTAAATCAAAAATTACTGCTTCAGCTGATTTATCGTCTATGACAGTATTTATTTCACTGAATTTTTTTTGATAAAAAAAAAATCTTTTTGGATATTTTTTTTCTAATTTTTTGCTGATTGTTAAGATAAATTTATCTCGGTCAAATGCTAGTACTTTGGTGTTGTTAAATTTAAGTAAATTTTTAGAATAACTCCCACCACCAAAAGTACAATCTATGAAGGTTCCTCCACTTTTAGGAGAGCAAATCTTAGTAACTTCGTTCAGCATCACCGGATAATGGGAGACTTCCGATGATGAGGAGAGGTTGATCATATTGATGCATTCTGATCATTAAAATTTTTGTTTTCTCAAAAAAGCCGGAATTTCAAAATCCTCTTCTTCGTTTGAGTCTTTATCAAATAACTTGTCAGTATGGGCATCAATTGTGTCATCTGAACGATTTTCGGACTCACTTGTGCTTTCTTCCTCAAACAATTGGGGAGTATGTTCTTCCTCTTTAAAAGCTTCTACATTTACATTTGCTTCAAGATCATGATTTAGATCTTCTAAGCCCGACTTAGGAGTGTTTTCCATATATGATGCATTTTCCATTGATACCCCATTAGGAATATTGTTTAGATCGGTATCTGCAATTGAGTTTTCATTGCTTTTGGGTGAAAGATTTGTTTGTAAATTACTTATTAGACTTTCATCAACTCTATCATTTACTTCAAATTTTTCGTCTAATTTTAGTGCAGTAGCTCCTTCAATTGAATTAAAGGTATTATTTTCTACATTTGGATTTTGTGCAAATAATCCTTCTGAGTTTCCAGTGTTTCGATTATGAATACGAGAAACCATATTAAGAACAGTGTTAGATGCTGTTGTTTGACCGTCTAAAGCTGTTGCTACAATTGATACTCTCATTTTGCCAGCCATGTTTTCATCTTTTATCGCTCCAAAGATTAATTCCACCTCAGGGTCCACTTCGGCTCTAACTTTTTGAACAGTTTGATCAACTTCGAACAATGTCAAATCTTTTCCACCAGTAATATTAATTAATAGTCCTTTAGCTCCCTTTAAAGAATATTCATCTATTAATGGATTATTCAGAGCCATTTCGGTAGCTGCCATTGCTCTATTTTCACCTTCTGCTTCTCCTGTTCCCATCATTGCTTTGCCCATAGAACTCATTACAGTTTCTACATCAGCAAAGTCTAGATTAATCATGCCTGGTCTTACCATTAAGTCGGTAACACTTTGTACACCGTGTCTTAGAACATTGTTTGAAAGATGGAACGACTCTTCAAATGTTGTTGTTTCACTTGCGATCTTAAAAAGATTTTGATTTGGCACAACTATTGTAGTATCCAAATGTTTTTTTAAAGCTTCTAAACCTTCTTGTGCTCTTCTCATTCTTTTTGAACCTTCGTAATCAAAAGGCAATGTGGTAACTCCAACTGTTAGAATATTTAATTCTTTAGCAGCTTTAGCAATAACGTGAGAAGCCCCAGTACCAGTTCCTCCACCCATGCCCGCAGCTATGAAAACCATGTTACTTCCTTGTATATAATTTACTATTTCACCAATAGACTCATCTGCAGCAGCTTGACCAATGTTATGTTTGGCACCAGCCCCTAAACCTTTAGTTAAATTCATACCGATTTGTATCTTAGCATGAGCTTTGCTCATTTTTAGATCTTGTGCGTCAGTATTTATTGCAACAAATTCAACGCCTTCCATGCCTGACTCAATCATAGCATTAATTGCGTTTCCACCTGCACCACCAATACCTAAAACCAATATTCTAGGTTTTAATTCTCTTAGTTCTCCTCCTCCAATATTTATACTCATACTACCTCCCCTTTTTGTTTGTTTTCCCACTTTAAATTTGATCTATTCTGATAAGCTTTTTTTCTTGCAACTATCTTAAATTTTTCAAATATTTTTGGCTCCCAGATTTGAAATGTTTTGCCTAAACCAACAAATAAAATATTATTTTTTATCTTTGCATGATCTAGGAGTTTTTGTGTTAATGAAACTCTGCCTTCGGTGTCAAATTGTAAATTAATACTTTCAGATAACACTGATGTTGCAAAATAATCTCTTTTTTCCTCGAAAGGGTTAAGTGAGTCTATTGTGCTAGATAATTTTTCTATTCTATCTTGCGAACATGCTTCCAGTGCTGAATGATTAAATGATGGGTAAGTAATAAATCCGTTGTAACCCATAGAGTTTAAATGAGATCTAAAAGTTGAAGGCACTGACACCCTTCCTTTTTTGTCTATTTTGTTTTCGAAGCTTGATAAAAACATTTTCTTTTAATTCTTTTAAAACTTTTAATTTTTTCAAATCACCCTCCATTATGGGATTATTTGGGATAGTATGGGATTTAAAAGAATAGTCAATATATAAGTTATTACTAATGGTACAAATAGAGAACACTAAAAATAAGGTTGATTTTAACCTTTTTAGATATTAAACATTCACCGCCAGATAGTTGGATTGTCGCTATTAACTTAAAATTAGTAGAGGAAAGTCCGGGCTCCGAAAAGACACAGTGCCAGTTAACGACTGGCGAAGGTGACTTTAGGGATAGTGCCACAGAAAATAAACCGCCTAATCAAGGCAAGGGTGAAACGGTGAGGTAAGAGCTTACCGGTTTTTTGGTAACAAAAAACGCACGGCAAACCCCACTGGGAGCAAGGTTAAATAGAGAGGACAAAGCACTTAAGTGCAAAAAACAGTCTTTTGTTAGTCTTCTGGGTTAACCGCTTGAGCTTAAATGTGAATTTAGGCCTAGAGAAATGACATTTTAAATGACAGAACCCGGCTTACAGATTATCTGGCAAAATACGTATTTATTTATTAGCCAATAAATGGCTAATTTCATAAGTTTTACTATCGATTTTTCCGGTAATTTTAGCTTGCACAAAATGTCTTTGAAAAGCTTTGATCACTAACACATCATTTTTTAATTTTTTTGATTGATTAAAATATCTGTATCCAATTTTAAATAGGTTTTTAAAAAATAATTTTTCTAAATTTTTCCTTTCAGTATTTTTTAACCGTATTTTACTTGGTAATTTATACCAGTCTCCAATTTTTTTTTGATTTAGTTTTTTCCATGGAAATTTTTCTCCAGGATCTTGCTTTCTTTGAGGTGATATATCTGAATGACCTAATATATTTGATTTATTAATTTTAAATTTTTTCCTCAAATATAGACACAACTTAATTAGACTATTAATCTGAGTATTTGTATAATTCTGATATCCATGCTTGTGACCTTTATTTATTAGTTCAATGCCAATAGAATTATGATTTAAATTAACAAATCTTTTCCATCTAGATTTTCCTGCGTGCCAAGCTACTTTTTTATCGTCCACTAATCTCATTATTTTACCGCCTCTATCGATTAGATAGTGACAGCTTACTTTTGATTTTGAACTAGTAAGTCTTTTAATAGATTCAATCTTAGATTGCATTCCAGTATAATGTATAATTATGAATTTGATATCGCTTGATTTTCTTAGTGCTTTTGAAAAATTTGGGGTATTTAGTTTTTTAAAATTCATTTTTTGGTAATTTTATTAGTAAATATAGACAAATTTTTAGTTAAAATCTCAAAAAAATGTCTCATAATTTATCTAGCATAAGTAATAATTTTCTATATATACCTTAGATAATATGACAAGTAAGAAATTTATATCAGTTTTAATTTCAGCAATACTTCTAATCTCCTCTGAGGTTAAAGCTGCGAATGAATGTTTCGAAGGCGCCAGCAGAGCAATTTTTAAATTTAATATGGGTTTTGATAATGTAGTACTTGAGCCCTTAGCAAAAGGTTATAACAAGTTACCAGAACCGATAAAAAACGGCACAAGTAATTTCACATCAAACATTGCAACTTTACTTTCAATACCTAATCATTTACTTCAAGGAAATTTGAAAGGAGCGGGAGACGCCACGGCAAGTTTTTTAATAAATACTACTATAGGAGTTGTTGGTTTAGCAAACCCAGCTGAGAAATTAGGTTTAACTGCTCAAAAAGAAGACGTCGGTCAAACTTTAGGTGTTTACGGTATAGGGGCTGGTTGTTACTTCGTTTTACCTATATTTGGACCAACTACAGCGAGAGATACGATTGGTATGTTAGCTGACTCATTTGTTGATCCTTTTGCTCACGTCACCTGGAGAGAGAAAGAACTATTTGGGTCCTCTGGAAATCGATTTGATTACATAGCTGTTAAAGGTGCTACTGCAGTAGATTTTAGAGCAGACAACGAGACCAACTTTGATAGCTTAGAAAAAAATTCACTAGATTTATATGCATCCTTTAAAAGCTTGTATTTACAGAACAGAGAGAATAAAATTAAGAATTCAAGCGAAGTTGAAAGTGAGTGGGGAAATTTAGATAATTAAGATTAGTTGAAATGAAAAAATTAAGTCTTATTTGTATCTTTTTTTTACTTGTCACTAAAACATTACAAGCATTCTCTTACAGCTCAGACCCGCAAATGTTCATCACTGAACTTGTGAATGACGCAATTAGCAAGCTTTCAGATAAAAATACTAGAGAAGACGAAAAAAAAGAATTTATCAAAAAGGTAGCGATTGAAAATGTAGATATTAATGCGCTTGGGCTCTACACACTTGGAGAATTAAGAAAATCCACAGATAAGGAGCTATTATTAAAATACCAAGGATCTTTTGAAAAGTATTTTTTAAAAAGTTTAACCTCTAGATTAACTGACTACTCTGATAGCAAATTTGAAGTAATTAGTTCAGATAAAAAAAGTGTTAATTATACAATTGTTAAGTCAAAAATAATTGGAAATGAAAATCAACCTGATATAAAAATTGACTGGAGAGTATACACGAAAAATCCTGATAAGCCTTTAATAAGAGATTTAATTGTAGAGGGTCTAAGTCTTGCCAGAACTCAAAAAGAAGAGTTTAGCTCAATATTAAATTCTAATGATAACGATATAAATATTTTAATTTCAAAGTTAAACGAATTTGTTAAAAATTAAATATTGGTGGGCCCGCCAGGACTCGAACCTGGGACCAATACATTATGAGTGTACTGCTCTAACCAACTGAGCTACAGGCCCTTGATATCTTGTACATCAGAAAAATTTATTTTTCTAGAAAACTTTTAAGTTGTTTTGATCTACTCGGATGTTTTAATTTTCTTAGTGCTTTTGCCTCAATTTGTCTTATTCTCTCTCTCGTAACAGAAAATTGGAGACCTACTTCCTCTAAAGTGTGATCTGTATTCATTCCAATACCAAAACGCATTCTTAAAACTCTTTCCTCTCTAGGTGTTAAAGACGCTAAAATTTTAGTTGTTGACTCACTCAGATTAGATTGAATTGCTGTATCTAAAGGTTGTAATGCATTTTTATCTTCTATAAAATCACCCAGGCTGCTATCTTCTTCATCTCCAACAGGAGTTTCTAGTGAAACAGGTTCTTTTGCTATTTTTAAAACCTTTCTTACTTTTTCTAATGGCATTGCAAGTTTTTTTGCTAACTCCTCTGGAGTTGGCTCCCTTCCAAATTCACTCATAATCTGTCTCTGAGTTCTAACAATCTTATTAATCGTTTCTATCATGTGAACTGGAATTCTTATTGTTCTAGCTTGATCTGCAATTGATCTTGTTATCGCCTGACGGATCCACCAAGTAGCGTAAGTAGAAAATTTATAACCTCTTCTGTACTCAAATTTATCTACAGCTTTCATTAAACCTATGTTTCCCTCTTGAATTAAATCCAAAAACTGGAGACCTCTGTTAGTGTATTTTTTAGCAATTGATATTACCAATCTTAGATTAGCTTCTACCATTTCTTTCTTTGCGATTCTTGATTCTCTTTCACCTTTTTGAATTCTATTAACTAATTTTTTAAACTCACCAACAGATAAGCCAATTTTTTTACTAAACTCTACAAGTCTTTCTCTTATTTCTGAAAAATCTTTTTTAAATTTTTTAAAAAAAGCTTTCCAAGTCGGATTTTCTCTTAAGAAAGTCTCAAACTTAGGATTTATTTCGTTGCCTATGTAGTATTTTAGAAATTCTTCTCTAGAGATTTTATTATCCATTGCTAATCTCAGAAGAACACCTTCTAGGGCTACTATTTTTTTGTTTTCTTTATAATGGGATTGTACAAGCTCCTCCACTACATGTGGAGCAAGTTGAAGATTTTTAAAATTATCAACTAAAACCGTTTGTATTTTCTTAAAATTTTTATTTTTTGATACTGATAGTTCCTTAGAATCTAATAAACAATCTAGTTTTTCTTTTTGATATTTTTGAAGTTTAGAATAATTTTTATTTAAAGAGTCTAATATATTAATTATTTTGGGTTTAATTTCT
>JAOOLP010000013.1 GCA_028408795.1 Candidatus Pelagibacter sp. | reverse complement strand
GTTATACATAGTGATTTATTTTTATTGGCTGAAAAATATATAAAAAAGATTCAGTTAGATATAAATGATGCGAAATACAGCTTTTTACTCAAGCTTTTTGATAAAGCAGAAATAATTAACCAAAATATTGATTAGTCAATATTGGAGGTTCCAGCCGATACAATAAATTTTGAAGCTTGTTCAAAACTAACATCTAGATATATAAGATCTGATTTGGGAACCATTAACAAAAAACCACTGGTTGGATTTGGAGTAGTTGGTAAAAAAACGTTAACCAAATTTTGATCGACTTTCTTAGATATAATTCCTTTATTTTCTTGTGTTGCAAATCCAACGGCCCAAACTCCTTTTCTTGGATACTCCAAAAGCACAACGCTACTTTTATCTTTATCGTTTTTGGTAAAACTTTCAGTCATTTGACCAATAGCTGAATAAATAGTTCTTAGTATAGGAATCTTTCTCAATACACTGTTAAATAATTCAAAAAATTTTTTTCCTAAAAAAGATAAAGACAGCCACCCTACTAATGTTATTAAAATAAGGGCTATTAGGATTTCCAAGCCTGGTATGTCAAAAGGTAAATAGTTATTAGGATTTATTTCTTTTGGGATCAAATTTGTAGATAACTTAATTATAAATAACGTAAGATAAAGTGTTATACCTATGGGTATAAGTGCTACGATACCTGCAATGAAGTAATTCCTTATTCTAGAAAAAAATGATTTTTTTGTTATTTTGTCAGACATTTTAAGAATAACTTGAAAATATTATAAAAGCCAATATTAATATAAAAATTGCAATTAATAATTTATTATTTAAAATCATGAGTCTATAATTATGTATAACATAAATAGAAGAAAATTTCTTGGCTTATTTGGATGCAGTTGTTGCTCCTTGATACTTCCATCTTGTACTACTGTGCCCATAACAGACAGAAAACAACTTTCTTTAATCCCAGAGGCCAAAATAAATCAACAAGCAGCAGCGGCTTATGAAAAATTTAAAATTAAAGCAAAATTAATTACAAAAGGATCTCAACTAAAAGAAGTTGTAAATATAGGTAAAAGAATAGAAACAGCAGTAAGCTCTTTTTTTATTAATAAAGGTCAAGATGATCCTACAAAAAACTTTGGTTGGGATTATGTATTAGTTGATAATGATAAAATCGTTAATGCTTGGTGTATGCCTGGAGGAAAAATAGCTGTATATACTGGTTTGCTCAAAATTACTAAAAATACTAATGCCCTTTCAATTGTTATGGGACACGAAATTGCTCATGCTGTTGCTAAACATTCTGTTGAAAGAGCGAGCCAAGCTATGACAATTAATTTAGGGACAACTGTAGCTGATATATTTTTAGGTGGAGCAATTAATAGAACAAGAAACACTATTGGACAAAATACAGGAATGGATATTTTTAGAATAGGTATATTTAATCCATTTGGAAGAAAACAAGAAACTGAAGCTGATTATTTAGGTCTTATTTTTTCGTCATTAGCAGGTTACGATATAAGAGAATCTGTTAAATTATGGCAAAGAATGGCAGATAAAAATAAAGGTAAAGAACCACCAGCTTTTTTAAGCACACATCCCTCTAGTAAAAAAAGAATCGAAAATTTAAATCAATGGATTGAAGAGGTAATGATTAAATATCCACCAATAAATGCTTAATAAGTTTTGGTGAGCCCTGATGGACTCGAACCATCGACACCCTCCTTAAAAGGGAGGTGCTCTACCAACTGAGCTAAGGGCCCTTTGAAGAATTCTTTTATATTTTTATAAGAAGAATTTCAAACATTTATTATTTAAAATAATCAATATATTTTTTATAAAAAGCGGCAAAAGTGCCGCTCCTAATATTTTTTCTTATTTCTCTCATAAATTCTTGATAAAAATTGATATTATGAAGTGAAATTAACATTGAAGCCATCATTTCATTGGTTTTGATTAAATGATTTAAGTAACTTTTTGAATACTTGTTAAGATTCTTAATTTCACAATTATTGTCTAATGGTGTTTTATCATTTTGATATTTGGAGTTTTTAAGATTTAATTTTCCGGCCCAAGTAAAAGCCAAGCCTGTTCTGCCCGATCGTGTGGGTAAAACACAATCAAACATATCAATACCTTCTTTGACAGCCCCTAATATATCGGACGGTGTTCCTACTCCCATTAAATATCTGGGTTTATTAATAGGTAAATACTTAGTCACCTCGCTAAGGATCTTAAACATTTCTTGTTGAGTTTCACCCACTGCGAGCCCTCCTAAAGCATAACCATCAAAGTCAATTTCAATTAGTTTCTCAATACTTTCAATACGAAGCTCCTTATCTAGACCTCCTTGTGCTATTGCAAATAAGGCTTTTTTTTTGTCTGAACCAAACTCAATTTTGCATCTAGCAGCCCAATCTGTAGAAACATTTATAGCTTTTGATAATACTTTTTTATCGTCAGTTAATTTAGGACATTCATCAAGCACCATTATAATATCCGAATTTATTGCTTTTTGGACTTGGATGCTCTTCTCAGGACTTAAAATTATTTTTTTTCCATCTATATGCGAAGTAAATATCGCACCTATATCTTTATCTATTTTATTTAATTTAGATAATGACATTATTTGATAACCGCCAGAATCTGTAAGTATTGGTTTTTGCCAATTCATAAAATCATGAAGGCCACCGAAATTTTCCAATATTTCTACTCCTGGTCTTAGTAATAAATGATAAGTATTGCCTAATATTATTTGAGAACCAGTTTTTAAAATATCCTCTGTAAAAACTCCTTTCACTGTGCCTTGAGTTCCTACAGGCATGAATGCAGGAGTGTCTATACTACCTCTAAAAGTTTGAATTCTTCCTAGCCGAACATTATCGTTTTGAGTTATTAACTCAAAAGAAAAATCTTTTTTAAGCATTAATATTATTTTGATCGAAGACTTATAATTTTATCAGGATCAGATACAGAGCCGCTACTTGGCTCACCTTTTTTTATTTTATCAACAAACTCCATGCCTTTAATAACTTTACCAAATGCTGAATACTGTCTATCTAAATGTGGAGCTGACTCGAAACAAATAAAAAACTGGCTATTAGCACTATCTGGATCAGAAGATCTTGCTGCAGATAAAATTCCTCTAGAATGGGAAATATCGGTAAATTCAGCTTTCAAATTAGGTAAGTCAGATCCTCCTGTGCCGGCTAATGATAAATTAAAATCTGGACTAGCAGTATTACCAAATTTGACATCTCCTGTTTGAGCCATAAACCCTTCTATAACTCTATGAAAAACGACATTATCATATTTACCACTGTCTGCTAGATCTTTAAATCTTTTTACATGGTTAGGAGCTTTATCAGGATATAACTCTATTATAACATCTCCATATTTTAATTTTAAAATCATGATCTCCTCTTTTGCATTCAAGTTTGAATTTAATAAACTAAAAAACAATACAAATAAACAACTAAATTTCTTCATCAAACTTATCTTTTAACATTTTTACAGTTGATTTTGTAACAAACTTATTAATATTGCCTTGTAATTTTGAAATTTCTTTCACAAAATTAGATGAAATGATTTGATTTTCTACTTCCGACATTAAAAAAATTGTCTCAATATTGTTGTTTAATTTTTTATTCATCCCAGCCAATTGAAACTCATATTCGAAATCAGATACTGCTCGTAAGCCTCTAATAATTACAGACGCATTATATTTTTTGCAAAGATTAATTGTTAATGTATCAAATGAAACTACATTAATCTTCTTTTTATTAAACCTCAAATCTTTGAATAAGGAATTTTTTATGATAAAAAGTCTTTCTTCAATAGAAAAAAAATAATTTTTATTAATGTTATTTGTAGCAGCAACAACCACTCTATCAAATATTTTTAGCGACTTTTTAATTACATCGATATGCCCATGAGTAATTGGGTCGAATGTACCTGGGTAGATAGCTGTTTTCATAATTATTGAATATTATCTTCTATTTTAATAACAGAGACAACTTTTTCACTACCAGAAAGTTTTTTAATTCTTACTCCTTGAGTATTTCTTCCTGCAATTCTAATTTCTTTTACTGCACATCGCATTATACTACCTTTGTCTGTTGATAGTATTATTTCATCATCTTCTTTCACTACTAGCGAGGCTGCTATATTGCCATTTCTTGGAGAGTTAATTATACCAATTATTCCTTTACCACCTCTATTTGTAACTCTGTAATCTAAATAAGAAGACCTTTTTCCATAACCATTTTCGGATACAGATAAAATAAAATTATCTATACCATTTTTAATTTTTTTGTCCTTCTTAATCGTTTTAGAGCTTATATTTGTATTATCCAAAACCGTAAGTGATATTACTTTGTCCTTATCATTCAATTTAACTCCTTTAATCCCTTTGGAAGATCTTCCTTTAAAGAGTCTCAATTTTTTAGATTTAAATCTTATACACTTTCCAAATTGAGTGCTTAGCAGAATATCTTGATCTTCTTTACAAATTTTTACACCGATAATCTTGTCGTCTTGATCTAGTTTCATTGCAATTTTACCGCTGTTGTTAATGTTAATAAAATCTTCTAAAGTATTTTTTCTTACATTTCCGTTCGCCGTTGCAAATACTATCATCATATTTTTCCACTCAGACTCATCTTCTGGTAAAGGCATTATTGAGCTGATAGAATGGTGATTTTTTAAAGGTAAAATATTAAAGATTGATTTTCCTTTAGATGCAGCTGTTCCCTCAGGGATTTTATGAGCTTTAATCTTATATACTAATCCTTGAGTTGAAAAAAACAGTACTGGTGTATGAGTATTTGCAGTAAATATTTGAACTACAAAATCTTCTTCTCTCGTAGAGATACCAGTTTTTCCTTTACCACCTCTTTTTTGGGCTTTTAGTGAGCTTAAAGGACTCCTTTTGATATAACCTTGATTTGTAATACTTATTACTACGGACTCTTTTTGTATTGTCTCCTCAATATTATAATTTAAAACCGCATCAATAATTTTTGTTTTACGAGGTGATCCAAACTTTTCTTTAATGCTTTTTAGCTCTTTGGTTATAAGTTTATATAATTCTTTTTTAGAATTAATTATCTTATTGTATTCGACTATTAAATTAGCCAATTTGTTAATTTCTAACTCAATTTCTCCAATACCATAAGCAGTTAATTTTTGTAATTTTAATTCTAAAATTGCATTAACTTGATTTAAGGAGAGTTGATAGGATGAAATATTCTTTTTTTTCTCTATTAATAAAATCAACTTTGTACTTTTTTTAATCTTCCATTTTTTAGATAAAAGATTTTTCTTTGCATTGTCAGTATCTTTGGAGCTTTTTATAATCTTAATAATGGAGTCAATATTTTCTACGGCTGTAGCTAATCCAATTAATATATGTGCTCGTTCCTCTGCCTTTTTTAAATCAAATTTTATTCTTTTTGTTACTGTCTCTTCTCTAAATTTTAAAAATTCAGAAATAAATTCTTTTAAATTTAAAATTTTAGGTTTGTCATTTACAATAGCCAGTGTATTAAAACCAAAGGAAGACTCGATGTTTGTCAATTTATACAATTGTCTTCTTATTGTTTCAGGTTCAATGGACTTCCTTAATTCAATGACAACTCTTATACCTTCTCTATTTGACTCGTCTCTGATATCTCTTATTCCCTCAATTTTCTTATCTCTTGCTAGTTGAGCTATTTTTTCAATCAAAGATGATTTGTTAACTTGATAAGGTATAGACTTTATTATTAAACATTCTCTACCACCTTTTTTTTCTTCGAGATCGACTTCACCTCTAATTTTAAAAGATCCTCTTCCTTTGTTATAACCTTGTTTCAAAATATCTTTACCGATGATTATTCCTCCAGTAGGAAAATCTGGTCCCGGGACATGTTTCATTAACTGACTTACAGATATATCCTTATTTTCTATGAATGCCACAGTAGCATTAATTATTTCTCCTAAATTGTGCGGAGGGATACTAGTTGCCATGCCTACTGCTATTCCGCCAGCACCATTAACAAGTATATTTGGAAATTGAGATGGTAAAACTTCGGGCTCTTTTTCTGTTTCATCATAATTATTTCTATAAATTACAGTATTTTTTTCTAGATCCTCTGTTAAAAATTGTGCAATTTTACCTAATTTTGTTTCAGTATATCTCATTGCAGCGGGTGGATCTCCATCTATAGAACCAAAGTTACCTTGGCCAGAAATTAAAGGTAAACTCATAGAAAAATCTTGAACTAGGCGAACTAAAGCGTCGTAAACAGACTGATCACCGTGAGGATGATATTTACCAATTACATCACCTACTATTCGTGCAGATTTTCTAAAAGGTTTGGACCAATCATATCCACCTTTATACATAGCGTAGATAATTCGTCTATGGACTGGTTTCAAACCGTCTCTTACATCAGGTAAAGCTCTACTTACTATCACGCTCATCGCATAAGACAAATACGATGAACTCATTTCATCTTGTACAAAAATAGGTTTAAAAGATTTGTTCTCTATTCTTGATTTTTCCATAATTTTTTAAAATGGAATTTCATCATCTAAATCAGATGTATCCTGATTTAAATTATTATTTGGCAAAGAGCTTTTGTTTTCTGTTACCAAATTTTCTTCACCAGTTTTGCTGTTTCTAGTATCTAACATCGTCAGGCTTGAATTGTATCCTTGAAGAACAACTTCAGTAGAATATTTATCTTGTCCAGAGGACTCGTCTTTCCATTTTCTAGTGCTTAGCTGACCTTCTATATAAACATTTGCACCTTTTTTTAAATATTGCTGAACAACATTTACTAAACCTTCATTAAATATTACCACTCTATGCCATTCAGTTTTTTCTTTTCTCTCTCCACTAGATTTATCTTTCCAAGATTGGCTGGTAGCTATGCTTAATCTAGCTACGTTTTTGCCATTAACCATTTGCTTGATATCAGGGTCTGCGCCTAAACGACCTATTAATTGTACTTTATTTAAACTTCCTGCCATAATAATTTAGACTAAATTTGTGATTTTATTTTAAATTTATCTATTACTTATATCATAATTGATTAATAAATATAAGATCATTATTATTTGTTAAAAAGAATATGTTGAAAAAAATCGTTGTAAAAGGCGCTAAAGAACACAACTTAAAAAATGTTTCTCTTGAAATTCCAAAAGAGAAACTTGTTGTAATAACTGGGCTATCTGGGTCAGGTAAATCGTCCTTGGCTTTTGATACAATTTATGCTGAAGGACAGAGAAGATATGTTGAAAGCCTTTCTTCTTATGCTAGGCAATTTCTAGACAAAATGAAAAAACCAAATGTAGATTTTATTGAAGGTTTAAGCCCAGCTATTTCTATAGAGCAAAAGAATACATCAAAAAATCCAAGATCAACCGTAGCTACAGTTACAGAAATTTATGATTACATGCGGGTTTTATTTGCTAGAGTTGGTGTACCCTTCTCTCCTTTTACCGGTAAACCTATAGTATCACAACCAATCAGTGAAATGGTGGATAGAATTAAAAAACTTCCAAAAAGTAGCACCATATATCTTTTAGCGCCTGTAGTTAGAGGAAGAAAAGGAGAATATAAAAAAGAAATTTTAAATTATAAAAAAAGGGGTTTTTCAAAAATCAAAGTAGATGGTCAGTATATGAACATAGACGAATTTCCAAATTTGAATAAAAAAATTAAACACGATATTTCAATTATCGTGGATAGAATTATACTAAATTCTAATTTAGGCAATAGACTTGCCGACAGTGTAGAGACTGCTGTAAATATATCAGATGGTTTGTTAACGGTAGAATATGAAAACGAGACATTACCAAAGAAATTTAGAAAAAAAGAAACAGTGACTTTTTCATCTAAGTTTTCTTGTCCAGAGAGTGGATTTACCATTGAAGAAATAGAACCTAGGCTTTTTTCTTTTAATTCACCATTTGGAGCTTGTGAAGAATGTGAAGGTATAGGTCACAATCTTAATGTGGACCCAAACCTAGTTATTTCAGATCCTAAAAAAAGTTTACAAGATGGAGCTGTGGAACCATGGTCTAAATCAACATCATTATACTACGCTCAAACATTAGCCTCAATTGCAAAACATTACAAAATATCAATGTCCGAGCCATGGAAAAAAATTCCTAAAAAAGTACAGGATATAATCTTATATGGTTCAGACTCAGAGGAAATTAAATTTTCATATGATGACGGTTATGAAACTTATACGACAAAAAAAACATTTGAAGGAGTAATTAATAATTTAGAAAGACGTTATTTAGAAACAGATAGTGAATGGAAACGAGAAGAAATATCCCAATATCAAAGCGAAACGAATTGTGAGAAATGCAAAGGCATGAGGCTTAAAGACGAGGCTTTATGTGTAAAAATAAATTCTTTGAATATAAGTGAAGTAACCGAAAAATCAATTGATGAAGCTCAACAATGGTTTTCTTCTTTAGAAAATTTCTTAAACGAAAGAGAAAAAAAAATTGCTCAACATATATTAAAAGAAATTAATGAAAGATTAAATTTTCTTTTAAATGTAGGTTTAAACTATTTAACATTATCAAGAGAATCTGGAACTCTTTCAGGTGGAGAGGCTCAGAGAATACGATTAGCTTCACAAATAGGATCTGGTTTAACAGGGGTTTTATATGTCTTGGATGAACCTTCAATTGGGTTACACCAAAGAGATAACAAAAAATTAATTACAGCTTTAAAGAAATTAAGAGACTTAGGTAATACAGTGATAGTTGTGGAGCACGACATTGAGACAATGGAGAGCTCAGATCATATTATCGATATTGGCCCAGAAGCAGGTTTGAATGGTGGAAAAATAGTTGCTGAGGGTGAAGTAAAAAAAATTATTCAAAATGAAAAGAGTATTACAGGGAATTATTTGTCAGGTAAAAAATATATTGCAATACCGAAAAAAAGAAGGCTTGCTAAAAATGGTAGATATATAGAAATTAACGGAGCCAGTGGAAATAATTTAAAAAAAGTTAATTTAAAAATACCAGTCGGAACATTTACTTGTGTAACAGGTGTTTCTGGAAGTGGTAAATCAACTTTAATTTTACATACCCTATATAACGCTTTCAATTTAATTTTAAATAAAAATAAAAGCAGAAAAGTTCCTAAGGCTTTTACAGGTTTTAAAGGAACAGAGTTGATAGATAAAATTATTGATATTGATCAATCACCTATTGGAAGAACTCCTAGGTCAAACCCAGCAACTTATACCGGAGCTTTCGGGCCAATTAGAGAATGGTTTGCTGGACTTCCAGAGTCTAAGGCAAGAGGATATAAAGTTGGAAGATATTCTTTCAATGTAAAAGGTGGCAGATGTGAAACTTGTGAGGGAGATGGTGTTTTAACCTATGAAATGCATTTTTTACCTGACGTTTTTATACCTTGTGATACTTGTAAAGGCGCAAGATACAATCGAGAAACCCTCGAAATTAGGTTTAAAGGCAAAAATATAGCAGATGTTTTAGATATGACAGTTGATGAAGGCTGCGAATTTTTTGAAAATATACAAACTATAAAGTCTAAATTAATTACATTAAAACATGTTGGTCTCGGGTATATGAAAATTGGTCAGCAAGCTACAACTTTATCTGGTGGTGAAGCCCAAAGAATTAAATTAGCTAAAGAATTATCTAAAAGACCTACCGGACGAACTTTATACATTCTGGATGAACCAACAACAGGCTTGCATTCACATGATATAAAAAAATTATTAGAAATTTTACAAGCATTTACTAATACAGGTAATACGGTAGTAGTTATAGAACATAATTTAGATGTAATAAAAACCGCGGATCACATTATAGATATGGGTCCTGAAGGTGGAGTAAATGGTGGAAAAATTATTGCTGAAGGAACACCCGAAAAAGTATCTACGGTAAAAGAGAGCTATACAGGTAAATTTATAAGAGAAATTATTGGTAATAATGCTATGAAAAAGACTGCTTAAATATATAATTTATGGTATAAATTTTAATGACCAGCATTTTACAATCTCTCTCGAAAACAATACACTTATCCTTAGGCATTGCGATACTGCTTCTTTTAGGTTTGCATTTGTTTGGAGATGGTTTCGTTTTTGATAGATATTTTTTTAGTTGGCTGTTTAGATATCTACATGTTTTAACAGGAATAATGTGGATAGGACTGTTATGGTATTTTAATTTTGTTCAAATACCATCAATGCCAAATATTCCCGATGAACAAAAACCTGCAATAGGTAAAGTTATTGCTCCTAAAGCTTTATTTTGGTTTAGATGGGCAGCTCTAGGAACGATAATTACTGGACTAATAGTTTCTTATCTTCAAGGTTATGTGCATCAAGCAATGATATTAGGAATAGGAAGTGGAGACCCAAAAACTTCTGCTATAGGAATTGGAATGTGGCTAGGGATTATAATGGCCTACAATGTATGGTTTGTTATATGGCCAAATCAAAAAAGGGCTTTAGGACTAGTAGAGTGTTCACCTGAACAAAAGGCTAAATCAGCTAAAACTGCAATGTTGTTTTCTAGAGCAAATACATTACTTTCTTTTCCAATGTTACTATCAATGGTTGCGGCTCAAAATTTATATTAATTAAGGGACGATTTTTTCTTCCTTTTTCTCTAAAGTTTTATAACTTACTCTTAAAAATTTTAGGATAGGTGATGCTACAAAAATTGATGAGTATGTTCCAATTAAAACTCCCAAAATCATGGCAAAAGAAAATCCTCTCAAAATTTCACCTCCTAGTATATAAATTGACAATAGTGCTAGTAAAGTAGTAGCAGATGTTATAATCGTTCTAGCGAGTGTTTCATTTATTGATAAGTTAGCTACTTCACTTATGCTTATTTTAGAATATTTATATAGGTTTTCTCTTATACGATCATAAATAACAACAGTATCGTTCATAGAATAACCAACTATGGTTAAAACTGCAGCAATGATTGATAAATTTATTTCTAGTGATAAAATTGAAAAAATGCCCAATGTAATTATTACGTCATGAAATAAAGCAATAATTGAACCTATACTAAATTGCCATTCAAATCTAACCCAAATATAAAAAAGCATTGCTGCTAAAGCAAGAGAAATTGCTATTACTGATGACTCTAATAATTCTGAGCTTACTTTTGGTCCAACATTTTCAACTCTTCTAAAATTTACTTCAGCATTTAAATTATCAGATAAATTTTTTTTTATTTCAGCTATGAGGTTATTATCATTAGAGCTTTTTTGCTCTACCTTTATTAAGTAGTCACCATCTTTCCCAAATTTTTTTACATTTATATCGCCCAAATCCATTGAAGATAGTGTTGATCTTATTAAAGAAGGACCTATACTACTTTCAGTCCTCAGTTCTATTAAAGTGCCCCCTTTAAAATCAATTCCATAATTTAAACCTTTAAAAAAAATAAATAATAAACTAAGCAAAAAAAATATTGTTGAAACAATATTTGCTTTTTTAAAATTTGATACAAAATCAATACTCTTAGTCATTATATATTTATTTGTTTGTTATTATTTTTTAAAACTACAATGGATGTTAAATGTCTTGCTAAAAAGTAAGCGGTAAATAATGTTGTAACAATGCCAATACCCAATGTAATTGCAAATCCCTTAACAGGCCCAGAGCCAAATGCGAATAAGATAGTTGCAGCTATTAATGTGGTTATATTAGCATCTAAAACAGTTATTTTTGCTTTAGAGTATCCAGAGTCAAAAGCATGAATTACTGACTTTTCAGTTTTTAATTCCTCTTTAATTCTCTCAAAAATTAAAACATTAGCATCAACGGCCATACCCACTGTTAAAATAATTCCAGCAATACCGGGTAGTGTTAGCGTTGCCTCTAAAATTGTTAAAATACCAATTAACATCAACAAATTTGCTATTAAAGCTGTATTAGCTATTAATCCAAATATTTTATACTTATAAAACATAAAAATAATAACCAATATAAAACCAACAATTAATGACGTAACTCCTGATTTTATTGAGTCCTCTCCTAAATCTGGGCCAACAGTCCTTTCCTCTACAATGTTCAAAGGCGTAGGCAAAGCACCTGATCTTAATAACAAGGCTAAATCAGTCGCTTCTTGAAAAGAGAAGTTTCCTGAGATCATTCCATTACCTGCAACAATTGGTTCATTTATACTTGGAGCACTAATGATTTTTCCGTCTAAAACTATTGCTAATCTCTCACCAACATTGTCAGTTGTAGCACGACCAAACTTTTGAGCTCCTAATCTATCTAGAGTAAAAGAAACTATAGGTTCATTATTTTGACTTTGAACTGAGGGTTGTGCATCAATCAAATTTTCACCACTCATAACTATTCTTTTACTTACATTTAATTTTTCTCCATTTTCAGAAACAAGTTCTTCAACTCCAAATTCTGAGTCATTGCTAACTAATCTAAAATTAAGTTTAGCTGTTTTACCAAGAAGTTTTTTTATCCTTTCCGGATCTTTTAGACCTGGTAATTCTACTAAAATTCTTTTTTCTCCACGCTGCAATATTGTTGGTTCTTTGGTTCCAACATCATCTATTCTTCTTCTAACTATTTCAATTGATTGTTTTAATGCGGAATTATTGATTGTTAATAAACCAAATTTTGAAAATTTAATATCAATATAATTATTATCCCTTTTTTTATATTCTAACTCAAATGACCTATAATTATCAAAATAAGTATTTACTAAATTGTTTTTTTTAGAAAAAAAAAGTAATTCAAATTTTTCTAGGTTGTCAACTTTAACTGATAAAATTTGATTATTAATTTTGAAATCATCATACTTTATTTCATTATCTTTTAACAACTTTTTGATCGGGATAACCTTTGATTGGATTTTTTCTTTCACAAGAGAATCTGAATTTATTTCCAATAGCAAATAAGAACCTCCTTGAAGATCTAATCCGAGATTAACCTTTTTGTCTATTATAGGATCGTCTTTATTTTGAAAATTTAAAATTGTAAAAATTGATAATAATAAAAATATTAAATAAATAAAGATAATATTTATTTTAGAAAAATTTAACACGAAAAAGAATTATTTTTTAACTTCTTCTTTTTTAAGTAAACTTGTTATTGTTGATCTTATAATTTGCACTTTTACATTATCACTAATAGTTACTTCAATTCTATCATCTTCCATAATTTTATCTATAGTTCCTATTATTCCACCAGAAGTAATAATTTCGTCGCCCCTTTTCAAATTTTCAACCATGTGTTTATGATCTTTTACTCTTTTTTGTTGGGGTCTTATTAAAAAAAAGTAAAAAATTACAAAGATTAAAATAAGAGGTATGAATTGTGCTATTCCTGATCCGTCCATAAAAGGATAATTATAATAAATGTGTTAGTTAAACAAGTGAATAATAATCAAATTTTATCTAAATTATTCATATATTTTTTTAAAATATTTGGAATAGTAATTGATCCATCTTCATTTTGATTATTTTCTAATAATGCAATCATTAATCGACCGACAGCTAAACCTGAGCCATTTAGAGTGCCTAAAAATTCACTTCCATTTATTGTTTTATATTTAGCATTCATTCTTCTTGATTGAAAAGATCCACAGGAAGAACAACTGGAAATTTCTCTGTATTTGTTCTCTGATGGAACCCAAACTTCTATATCAAAAGTTTTTTCAGCACTAAAACCCATATCTCCAGTTGATAAAATCTTTACTTGATAAGGTATTTTCAGTTGTTTTAAAATTTCTTCTGCACAATTTAACATTCTGTCTAGTTCTATCAAACAATTTTGAGGCTCTACAATGCTCACTAGTTCAACTTTATAGAATTGATGTTGTCTCATCATCCCCTTGGTATCTTTTCCATAACTGCCTGCCTCTTTTCTAAAACATGGGGTAGAAGCTACAAATCTTTGAGGTAAATCTTTTATTTCTAAAATTGATTTTCTAATAAGATTTGTAAGTACTACTTCAGCTGTGGGTATTAAAAATTTTCTCTGTTCTAAATTATCAAATTTAATTTCAAATTGATCCTCTTCAAACTTTGGAAGCTGACCAGTCCCAAACATTACTTCCTCATTTACAATAAGAGGTGGAGAAATTTCTGTATAATCAAATTTGTTTGTATGTATATCTAACATAAAGTTAATTAATGCTCTTTCCAATAAGGCATATTTACCCTTTAATACAACAAATCTTGAACCAGATAATTTTGCTGAAATATCAAAATCAATATTTTTCTTTTTATCACCGAGTTCTACATGAGACTTTAATTTAAAAGAGAACTTTCTCGGCTCCCCCACTTTTTTTATTAGTTTATTTGTTTGATCATCTTTGCCAACAGGCACTGTTTTATCTGCCACATTAGGTAAATTGTGTAAAACCGCATCTAACTTTTTTTGAGATTTATTTTGATCAACTATAATATTTTCAATTTTTTCTGAAATTTTTTTTGATTTTTCAAAATTCAATTTATCTTTTGTTTTTGATAGAGATTTTTTTTCTTGTTCTAATAATTCTTTTTTATTAATTAACTCTCTATTACTCTTGTCTAATTTGTTAAAATTATCTATATCAAATTTAATATTTCTTTCTTCAAATTTTTTTTTATAGAGATCTAAGTTTTTTCTTAATTCTTTTAAATTATGCATCTTTCAAATTTTCTAAATTTTCTTTTTTTTTCTCTGTAAATTTAACTGTAATAATTGATAGTTCATAAAGTAATAATAAAGGTATAGCTAGACCAATTTGTGTAATTGGATCAGGTGGAGTTAAAATTGCTGCGATAGAAAAAATTATAACTATTACATACCTCCTAGATTTTTTAAGATAATTTGAATTAACTACTCCAATTTTTGCTAATAAATTTAGTAGAATTGGAAGTTGAAAACTAATTCCAAAAGCAAAAATTAATCTCATAATTAAAGAGAGGTATTCGTTTACTTTAGCTTCAAGTTGAATTGGTAAAGTGCTATCAGAACCAATTGACTCGAATGATAAAAAAAATTTTATTGCTAGAGGCATAATTAAGTAATACACTAATAATCCACCAACTAAAAAAAGAATAGGTGTAAAAATTAGATATGGCAAGATAGCCTTTTTTTCATTCTTATATAAACCTGGAGCGATGAATTTATAAATTTGTATCAATAAAACAGGACTTCCTAGAAAAATTGCTGAAAAAAAAGCAACTTTTAAATAAGTTATAAAAGTCTCATGTAATGCAGTAAAAATTAGTCTTCTTGACTTAGAATCATCTTTAACAGCTTCTGCGTAAGGCTCTACTAAAAAATTATATATGTATTCTGCGAAAATATACGAGATAATAAATACTATAAAAATAAACACTATCGACTTAATAAGTCTGGACCTAAGTTCTGTAAAATGACTTGTAAAAGAGTTTGGATCAGTCATTGATACTATCTTCTTTTTTTATTTCTTTTTTTTCAGTTGAATTTTTATCAATATCTATTTCGCTAGTAGCTTTTGATATTTCTTTTTGAAAATTACTGAAGGTATTTTTAATTTTTCCTATATAAGAACCAATTTTTTTAAGAGCTATAGGAAATTCCTTAGGACCTAAAACCAATATTGCAATGATAACAACTGCTAATATCTCTAACCAACCAATTTGAGGCATTTTGATTATTTATTATCGGTGTCTGTACTGTCAGAATTACTTTTATTTTCGTCGTTGTTTGAAGAGTTATCGTCAGACATACCTTTCTTG
This sequence comes from Candidatus Pelagibacter sp., assembly GCA_028408795.1. The sequence goes on along the minus strand of JAOOLP010000013.1, from coordinate 6,336 downwards.
AAACTTTTAATACCTTTTGCTACATCGCCCATTAAACTAGATATTTTACCTCTGCCAAAAAGTAAAACTACGATTACAACTACAATTGCTATTTGCCAAAAACTAATTCCCATAAGCCTAAATATATACAACAATTTAAACTAAATATATATCTTTATTTGTCTGTTTCAGGAGCCTTATTTATTGCTTCATCAATATCTTCGTAAATATTTTGTTTTTTACTTATTGCCTGTTCTTTAAAAAATTTGCCAGTTCCAAAAATAGATTGATCTATCGTTGAAGTATCAATTAGTCCAGCTGAACCAAGTTCATCTACTGTAGGCAAATCAGATAAATTTTGTATATTAAAATGATTTAAAAAATTTTCAGTAGTTGAGTATTGAATTGGTCTACCAGGAACATCTTTTCTTCCAGATGGTCTCACCCAATCTAGCTCAAGTAAAGTATCTAGAGTATTAGAGGCAAAAGACACTCCTCTTATTTCCTCAATTTCAGATCTAGTAACTGGTTGATGGTACACAATTATAGACAAAGTTTCGATTGTTGCTTTTGAAAGTTTTTTTTGTGTTGATTTTTGAAGTGACATTAGTTTGGATAGATCTTCAGCAGTCCTAAAAGACCATTTATTTTTAATACAGATTAAATTTATTCCTCTACTTTTATAATGAATTTTTAGTTTTTTTAAAATTGCAAGAATATTAGAATTTGTTTTAATTCTGCTTTCAATAGTCTCAACATCTAAAGGTTCTGATGCAGCAAAAAGTATAGCTTCGATTTGTCTCTCAATTTTTGTATCTTTAGATTGAAAGGAATATACATTTGATTTTTTTTTATTTTTCATAAATCTATGTTTTCTTTATCATAACTTTTTTGAATATTTCTTCTTGTGATATTTTTATAACTCCTTCTTTAGAAAGTTCAAGCGAAGCAGCAAATATTCCTGCAAGTCCAGTTTTTTTCATCTTATTATTATAATAATATTTTGGAATAAGACTCATGATGTCCATCCAATCTTCAATTTCTTTTAATCTACTTTGAATTTGTTTGATGCCTTCTTCGGTAGTAAAAACAGGTAGCTTAGGAATATTTATAGTTTGAAAAGATTTTTGTGTTTGTATATTGGCGTAAGTTTTTAAAAGCTCATAAAGAGAAAGATCGTACTTTGAGGTATAAATTGATTTTATTCCACCCTTCATACCTCTAGTAAAAATATGGACTCCGAGCCTATTTTTCTGCAACATTTGATCTGACAAAATACGAATTAATTCCAATTTTTTTAATTGCAACTTTAATTTTTCAGCAACTTCAATTGCTTTAAAATCATCATCTTCATCTTCAGGCAATAATAATTTTGATTTTAAATAAGCTAGCCAAGTAGCCATTAGAAGAAATTCTGAGGCTGTTTCCAAGTTCAGATTTTCTTTATTTTTAATAAAACTCAAAAATTGATCTGCTAATTTGGTAATTGATATTTCGGCTAAATCAACTTTTTGCGTCTTAGCCAGATCTAAAAGTACTTCTAATGGTCCACTATAATTTGGAATATCTATTGAAATTTGTTCATTATTTTTTGATTCCATTTGATTATTTTATCTTAAAAATTTGTAAAATTCTGAAGTTTTTTTTGAAGTAAACTTATCTAAATAAGGAACTTCTTTCATTAATTTATAAGTTTCTTTATGTTTACCGCCACAATATAAAACAATATTACAACCGGCGGCTAATGCTTTTTTTGCATTGGTTATTAAATCGTATTTTAAAGCTTTCATAGAAATATCATCTGAAATTAAAATACCTTTAAATCTCAATTTTTTTCTAATTATATTTTGAATAATTTTTTTCGAGAATGTGGCGACATTAAACTTATCTAATTTTCGATAAAGAATGTGAGCTGTCATAGCGAATCTAGAGTGACTATTCTTAAAAGGAAAAAAATCTATATCATCTAAATGCTGAAAATTCAGATTAACTTTTGGCAACTTTTTATGACTATCTAAGCTAGAACATCCATGACCAGGAATATGTTTAATAACAGTACCAATCTTATTTATTTGGTAATATTTTATACATACTTCACCTAATTTCTTTACAATTTCTTTATCATCTGAAAAACTTCTATTTCCAATTATTTTATTTGTATCTTTTCTTAAAACATCAAGCACAGGAACAGTATTAATATTAACTCCAATATTTTTTAAAAAACTGATTACATTCAATATATATTCTTTATACATTTTAGTTGAAACTTTTGAATTAAATTTGAAAATATCCCCAAATAACTTTTGATAAAGATCATGTTTAATTATACGACTTATTCTGGTAACAGTGCCGCCCTCCTCATCGATCAAAATTGGTAAATATTTATCTTTAGTAATTTGTCTTATATTAATAATTAAGCGCTTTACTTGTTTTAAAGATTTAATATTTCTTTTAAAAAGTATCAAGCCCCATGGTTTATTATTCAATAAAATTTTTTTTTCTTTTTTATTTAACGTTAAACCGTTAATACTAATTATAATCGCTTTTGTTTTCATTTAATTTCAAGCAAATTCCAAAAACTTCTAGTTTTATCATTTTTTATTTCTTCTGAATACGTAGTGTTAAATTCTATTACATTATCAGTATCGCTTTTTATTACCGGTAAATTTAAAGATTTTTTTTTTAAAATTTCGTTTATGTTGATTCTGTTTAAATTTGTTTCTTTTATATTTTTTTCTGAAAGGTAATAATTAATTATATTTAAAAAAAATAAAAAAATTATTGTAACCAAAAAAAAATTAATAATATTTTTCATTACATCTTTTCTGGCAATGATACTCCAAGAATATTCATGCCTCTTTGTAAAACAATAGAGATTAAGATTAATGTAGTTAGAGTAGCGGGGTTTTTTATTTTTCCATTTTCTAATATTTTATAATTATGATCCTCATTTCCTTTACTCCAGTATGAATGAAATAAAGTAGCAAGCTCATAAAGATAATAAGGAATTCTATGTGGCTCATACTTATTCGATGCTGCCTCAACAATTTTTGGCCATTCAAAAATTTTTTTTATAATCTTTTTTTCAAAATCATTTACCTTAAATTCATCGGATTTAATTAAATTTTTTTTTGTGTTAATTATATTAATTGATCTAAATACTGAACTAATTCTAGCAAATGAATACTGAACATAGTAAACTGGATTATCTTTATTTTTCTCTAAAACTTTAGTAAAATCAAAATCTAGTTCGACGTCATTACTTCTATTTAACATCATAAATCTCAAAGAGTCTTTATCTACTTCATTTAATAATTCATTTGCTGAAATAAATTCACCTGCCCTTTTAGACATCTTGAAAGGTTTTCCATTTTTGAATAACTTTACGAGCTGGCAAACCTTACAGTTTAATCTTACTTTATTTTCAGAAAGAGCGCTAACAGCTGCCTCTATTCTTTTCTTATAACCTGTATGATCAGCACCAAGGACATTAATTAAATAATCGTATTTTCTCTCAACTTTATTCATGTGGTAAGCAATATCATTAGCGAAATAAGTCCAACTACCATCATTTTTTTGTATAGCTCTGTCAGCATCATCTCCAAATTTTGAAGATTTGAAAATAAGTCTTTTAGTTTTTTTCCAATCTGTATCAGTTTCACCTTTTGGTGGCTGCAAATATCCATAAGAAACATAATTTTGTTTTTTTAATTTATCAACCGCTTTATCTACAAGTTTATTTTTTACTAACTCTGACTCTGAAAAAAAATTATTGTGTTCAATACCAAGTTTTTTTAAATCAGATTTTATTAAATTCATTGAATGTTTGAGTGACTCTTTTTTTAATAACTCAAAGGAATCTTCAAAATTATTAAATTTTTCATTTTTATGTGAATTAATTATTTTTTCACTTATTTGAATTATATATTTTCCTGGATAAAGATTTTTATTAGGAACAAATTTTTCTGTGTATTTGATTTCTCGTATTCTTAAAAAAACAGACTTTGTAAAGTTTAATATTTGGTTTCCATAATCATTTATATAATACTCTTTAGTTACTTTGTTGCCATTAAATTTAAGCAAATTAGCCAAAACATCTCCATAAATAGCTCCCCTACAATGACCAACGTGCATTGGTCCTGTTGGATTAGCAGATACAAATTCAATATTGTAACTATTATTGGAATTTTTTTTTCCATAAATTTCTTTATTTTCTAAAATTTTATTAATATTTTTTACTAATGCTTTATTAGATAATTTTATGTTTAAAAATCCTGGGCCGGCAACTTCAATTATTTCAAATTCTTCAATATATTTTTTCATCAAATCTTCAATTTGTTTAGCTAAATTTTTGGGATCAATCTTATTGCCTTTACCCAAAATTAAACAAACATTTGAAGACAAATCGCAATCAAAATTTGGAGGAGGAATTTCAACCACAACACCTTTAAATTCATTAATATTTTTAAGCTTAAGATTTTTTTGATTTTTTAAAATCAATTTCTTTATTAGATTGAGGTATTCTTCAAATATATTCATTTTGATTTATTGTATAGATTTATTGCAAATCTATCTGTCATTCCAGCTATAAAATCACTAATAACTCTATTTGTATCAGTTTTTTTCGTAATTTTTATTTTTAAAAATTTATTTGGTTTTCTTTTGATTTCGTAGAATAGGCTTTTGACTATCTTTTTACCTAAATTAGTTTTTTTTAACACCTCTTTGTGGAAATACATTCTTTGTTTTAAAAATCTTTTAATATTTAGGTCAAATAATTTCATTTTATTAGAAAAGCCAACTATAGGGTATTTAGACTTATATACATCATTTAGGTTATTAATTTTATTTTTCTTTAATTTTTTTTCTGTATTTAAGATTATATCTTGCACCATTTCATTAATTATTTCTCTTATAATTTGTCTTAAAACTAAATCCTCAGAAAATTTTTTAAATCTATTTTTATGTCTCTTAATAATTAAGTCTAAGATTGGAATATTCTCTATATCTTTAAGTGAGAATAATTTTGCACGTAAACCATCCTCTAGGTCATGACTGTTGTAAGCAATATCATCTGATATTGAAGCTATTTGAGCTTCTAATGATGGGCTATTTTGAAAATTAATTTTCTTTCTAAAAAAATTTCTTCCTAAAATTGTATCAAACTTAATAGTGTTTTTTATTGGTCCATTATGTTTTATCAACCCATCCAGTGTTTCAAAAGTTAAATTTAATCCTTTAAAATTATAATATTTATTTTCTAAAAGTGTAACAATTCTAATAGTTTGAATATTATGATCAAAACCACCATGCTCTGACATACACTCATTTAAAGCTTCTTCGCCAGCATGACCAAATGGAGTATGGCCTAAATCATGTGCTAAACTTAAAGTTTCGCACAAATCCTCATTTAAATTAAAAAATTTAGCTAAAGTTCTAGCTATTTGAGCAACTTCTAAGGAGTGTGTTATTCTAGTTCTATAGTGATCTCCGGTAGTATTTATGAAAACTTGTGTTTTATGTTTTAATCTTCTGAAAGCAGTTGAATGAATTATTCTATCTCTATCACGCTGATAAGATGTTCTGAAATTACTTTTTTTTTCTAGGTTATATCTTCCTTTTGAGATCGCTGATACTGATAAATTTGAAAGCCTATTTTTTTGCATAATTTCTTATTAAAATATATACTACATAATAACTTATTATGAAAAAAATAGAATTTACAAATAGAGCTTTGGATCAAATAAAAAAGATTATTAACAGCGATCAATCTAAAAATTTTTTTAGAATTACTGTTAAAGGTGGTGGTTGCTCAGGATTTAAATATGATTTTAGTTTTGATGATAAAGTAAATAATGAGGACGTTGTATTTGATAATGCTGTTATAGATAAAGAATCCTTAGATATTATAAATGGATCAGTAATTGATTTTAAAAAAGAAATGATTGGTGAGTCATTTGTTATAGAAAACCCTAAAGCATCATCATCTTGCGGTTGCGGTTTATCTTTTTCAATTTGATGAAAATTATTTCTTGGAACGTTAATTCTGTAAGAGCAAGAATTAATAATATCCTGAATTATATTAATCAAGCTAAGCCTGGCATACTTCTTCTTCAAGAAATTAAAACTCAGGATGAATATTTTCCGTATGAGGATTTTAAAAAAATTGGATATGAGTCTTATGTTTTTGGACAAAAAAGTTACAATGGAGTTGCTATAGTATCAAAAGAAAAAGTTAACAAAATTAACAAAAATTTAATCGAAGATGACTTGAAACAATCAAGAATAATTTCAGGTGAAATTCAACTAAAGAAAAAAAAAATTGAGTTAATTAATATTTACGTACCTAATGGAAAC
>JAOOLP010000012.1 GCA_028408795.1 Candidatus Pelagibacter sp. | reverse complement strand
TTCTTTAATCATTTTATTTTTAAAATTTAGGATGGATACAGGCTTTAGATGCTTAATTTTTAGAAGCTTTGCTACAAAAAAAGCTACTTCTTTATTGGTAGCTGGTTTATCATCAGATGCGTTAAGTATCATTGATTTTTTTTGAGAAAAAAATATTTTTTTTATAATTATAGCTAAATCTTCGACTCTAATTCTAGAAAAAAATTTTTGCTCCTTCACATAAATTTTTTTCTTTTTGATCTTTTTGATAACGTTACTTTCCTTTGAATAAATACCGGACACTCTAAGAATATTAATATCATGGTGGAATTTATCTCTAAAACTTTTCCACTTGTTTTCAGCTGCTATTCTTCTTGTGCCCAATTTAGTCTTTCCTTTTAATTTTGAATTTTCATAAACCCAATTTCCATTATGATTTCCATATACGCTTGTTGCTGATAAATATATCAACTTCTTAAATTTTAGACTCTTTAAATTTTTACTAAATTTTTTAAGGACTACATCATTTTTTCCTTGTGGTGGAATTGAAACTAAAATGTATTCAGATTTTGCTAAAGATTGAATTAAGCTTTTGTCGTAATTATCATCCTTGAATTTAAATGACTTGTATTTTTTTTTGTTAAAGTAAATATTGCGAGTTTTAGAAGTGTTTGTGGAAAAAAAATTAAATTTTTTTTTTGATTTAGAAAGTTCTCTTAAAAAATATCTAGCGCTTTGACCAAATCCAAAAAAAAAGAATGTAGCTTTTTTTTCCATTAAGCTGATTTAAATTTAGACTCATTTAAGGTAATAGGGTTTTCTAATTTATCTAACATTTCTATTGGACATATTTGAATAAAGTTTTGTAACTCTTTTTCATAATTAGACAAAATCTTTTTTGCAATTTTTGAATTTGTTTCGGTAACAAATTCCCCTATCTTGTCTTTTAAATATTTTTTCCAATAATCCGTTTCTATAGGTTGCCATATAATTGAGCTTGGGTTGGCAAAATTTGCAAAATTGTTTTTTTCATCATAAACAAAAGCCATTCCACCTGTCATACCTGCGCCAAAATTATCTCCTACTTTACCTAAAATTATTGCCATTCCACCTGTCATGTATTCGCATCCATGTGCTCCGCATCCCTCAACTATTGCTAAGCCTCCAGAATTTCTTACGGCAAATCTTTCTCCAGCCTGACCAGATGCAAATAATCTTCCTGATGTAGCCCCATAAAGAACTGTGTTACCAATGATGGTATTTTCATTTGTAATCAATTTACTGTTAGTAGCTTGGCGTACAATAATAGAACCTCCAGATAATCCTTTAGCAACATAATCATTGGCATCTCCCTCGACTAAAAGTTTAACCCCAGTTGTTAAAAAAGCTCCAAGAGATTGCCCTGCAGATCCACTAAGTTTTATACTAATTGTATCTGGTTTTAATTTTTGATTTAAAAACTTTTTGTAAATATGATGAGATAGTCTAGTTCCCACCGATCTGAAAGTATTTTTAATATTATAACTAAATTCACTTTTTTTGTTTATATCAATTATATCTTTTATTTCAGACCAAATTTTTTCATCTAATGTATCTGGAACTTCGTTTATAATTTTATTTTTGCAATACCTCAGATTTTCACCTGGATCAGCTTGAACTAAAAGAGGATTTAAATCTAGATCGTCTAAATTCGATGCCCCTTTATTAATTTGTGATAGTAAGTCTGTTCTACCAATAATTTCATTAATTGATTTATATCCAAGTGAGGCCAAAATTTCTCTTACCTCTCTAGCAACAAATGTAAATAAATTAACTACTTTCTCAGGTGTGCCCGTAAACTTGTCTCTCAGATGTTTGTCTTGGCTACAAACTCCAACTGGACAGGTATTCGAGTGACATTGACGAACCATTATACATCCCATTGCAACTAAGGAAGATGTGCCCATTCCATATTCTTCTGCACCCATCATTGCTGCGATTACAACGTCTCTTCCTGTTTTCAATCCACCGTCAGTTTTTAAAGTAACTTTATGTCTTAAATTATTTAAAGTTAATATTTGATTAGCTTCTGTTAATCCCATTTCCCATGGAATTCCGGCATATTTAATACTTGTTTGAGGACTAGCTCCTGTGCCTCCAGAGTGTCCTGAAATTAAAATTATATCAGCTTTAGCTTTAGCTACCCCTGCAGCAATTGTCCCTATTCCTGTAGAGGCCACAAGTTTTACGCTAACTCTTGCTTTCGGATTTACTTGTTTTAAATCATAAATCAATTGTGCTAAATCCTCTATTGAGTAAATATCATGGTGAGGAGGAGGAGATATTAAAGTTACACCAGGAGTAGAATATCTCAGCCTTGCGATTTCATTTGTTACTTTAAAACCAGGCAACTGTCCGCCTTCACCAGGTTTGGCTCCTTGTGCCATTTTAATTTCAATTTCATTTGCATTGTTCAAATAATTTATTGTAACTCCGAACCTAGCAGAGGCAATTTGTTTAACTCTTGAGTTAGCGGAGTCCCCATTAGAGAGTTTTTTAAATCTTTTTGGATCTTCTCCACCTTCTCCACTACAAGATGCACCTTTAATTCTATTCATGCCCATCGCTAACACTTCGTGGGCTTCAGCAGATAAAGCTCCGTGTGACATGCTGCCACTTCCAAATCGCTTTAATATTTCCTCAATCGGTTCGACTTCCTCAATATTAATAGATTTTCTTTTGCTTTTAAATTTCAACAAGTCTCTTAAATTGATTGGCGGTAAATCATGAATTCCAGAGGAATACTTTTGGTAAAGTTCATAAGAACCTTTTCCAACTGCGCTTTGAAGTAAATGTATTAAATTTCCTTGGTGTTGATGTTGTTCTCCACTTTTTCTATATCTGTACAAACCCCCTATTGGCAATGTAAAAACATTTTGTTTAGATGACTTAATGTGTAGCTCTTTAATCTTTTTTTCAATTCCAATAATTCCAATTCCTGATATTCTTGAAGACATGCCAGGGAAATAGTCCGATACAATTCCTCTGCTTAATCCTACAGCCTCAAAATTACAGCCACCTCTATATGAACTGATTACTGAAATCCCCATTTTTGACATGATTTTCAATAATCCGGCATCAATAGATTTTTTAAATTTTTTAATACAACTATTAAAATCTGACTTTCCAAATAATTTTTTTTCAAATCTTTGATAAATACTATCAATGGCTAAATAAGGATTTATTGTAGTAGCGCCGACTCCAATTAATACTGCAAAAGAGTGTGTATCTAATACATCAGAACACTCAACATTTAATGAACAATATCCTCTAAGTCCATTTTTAATTAAATGAGAGTGAACCGCGCCTACCACAAGGATGCTAGGTATACTTGCTCTTGAATTAGATATATTCTTATCAGATAATATTAAAGTTGTGCTACCCTCTCTAACTGCTGTCTCACACTCAACTCTTATTTCTTCAATTCTATCTTTTAGTGAGGACTCAAGTTCAAAAGTACAGTCTATATCTTTTAATTTTTTTGAAAAAATTTTTTTAAACTTTTTTAATTGTGAATTTGTGAGAACAGGGCTGTCTAGTACAAAAATATCTTCTTCGGTCAGATTATCGAAATCAAGTATATTTCCTAGATTTCCAAATCTAGTTTTAAGACTCATAACTTTATTTTCTCTTAATGAGTCAATAGGTGGATTAGTAACTTGACTGAAATTCTGCCTGAAATAGTGTGAAACAGGTCTGTAATGACTTGACAGAACCGCAACTGGAGTATCGTCTCCCATTGATCCGGATGCCTCTTTTCCCTCTTCGGCCATTGGGTGTAGTATTAATTCTAAATCTTCTATACTTAGTCCAGATAAGTATTGTCTTTTTTTTAGTTCCTCACCAGAATAATTTGCTTTTTCATTTTCTGAGAAAATTTTTTTATCAAGATCTATAATTTGTTTATTATATCTTTTATAATCTTTCGCTAATAAATCTTTTATTTCTTTATCTTTAAAAAGTTTTCCTTTTTTTAAATCGATCGCAATTATTTGGCCAGGCCCAAGTTTTCCTTTTTCAATTATATTTTCCTCTGAGAAGTTGATCATTCCTGACTCGGAGCCAGCAAAAAATAAATCGTCTGAAGTAATAGTATATCTTAATGGTCTCAATCCATTTCTATCAGTTGAAGCTAAGACCCACTTTGCGTCTGTAGCACAAATTGCAGAGGGACCATCCCAAGGTTCGATAGTACTATTTAAAAAATTAAATAAATCTTGATGATTTTTAGGAACTGTCTTGCTTCTTTTTGACCAAGCATCTGGTATCATCATAAGCTTTATCAATGGTGCTAACTTTCCAGAATGAGTTAGAAGTTCAAATACATTATCAAGTGCACCAGAGTCAGAGGTGCTTCTTATAACTGGTTGTAAATTCTTTACATCCTTGAAAAGTGGACTTGACATGTCTTGTTCATGAATTCTCATCCAATTTATATTTCCTTTTAGAGTATTTATTTCGCCATTATGAGCTAAAGTTCTGAAAGGTTGAGCTAGATCCCAACTTGGAAAGGTATTTGTAGAGTATCTTTGATGAAATATCGCAAACCTTGAGGTTAATTTTTTATCGTACAAATCTGGATAAAACTCAGCCAACATCTCAGCTAAAAACATTCCTTTATAGACTATTGATCGTGAGCTAAATGAACAAATATAAAAATTTTTTAATTGATTTTCTCTAGCAAGTTTTTCAATTTTTTTTCTTGTTTCAAATAAATCTCTTTCTAAATCATTCGTTTCTAAAATTTCATTTTTTTTAAACATTACCTGAGCAATTTCAGGCCTACTTCGCTCAGCAGTGGACCCCAGAACACTTGAATTTACTGGAACTTGCCGCCAACCATAAATATGATAATTTTCTTCTATTAAAACTGACTCAATAATTTCTCTGCATTTCTCTTGGTCTGTGTAATTTGTTCTAGGTAAAAATACCATCCCAACACATATTCTTTTTTTTTCGTCAAGTGTTTGACCGGTTGAAGTTATTTTATCTTTAAAAAATTCTGGCGCTATTTCAATCTGAATACCAGCACCATCCCCAGATTTTCCATCGGCGTCAACGGCTCCCCTGTGCCATATCGCTTTTAAAGCTTCAATTCCGTAGTCAACAATTTTTCTAGACTTTTCACCGTTCGTTGTAGCAATCATTCCTACACCACATGCGTCGTGTTCCATGTTCTCGTTGTATGAATAATTTTTACTTAGAATTTTTTTATTCTTTTCGTATAAAGTCATTTATGCAGCTATAGTATTTTCTTTTTCTTTGTTTTTTAAATATTTTTCTATTTGTATCGCAGCGTCTCTTCCATCTCTAATAGCCCAAACTACTAAAGAGGCACCTCTTACAATATCTCCTGCTGCAAATACTCCATCTAGATTTGTTTGCATTGATTCTAAATTTATTTTTATTGTCCCCCATTTTGAAATTGCTAATTCTTTTGCATCAAATAGTTTAGGAATATCCTCAGGGTCAAAACCTAAAGATTTGATCACTAGATCAGCTGAAATTGTAAATTCTGATCCAGGTTTAATGACTGGTTTTTTTCTACCAGATAAGTCGGGCTCACCTAAAGTCATTCTATTTACTTCAACTTTATCAATTTTGCCGTTACCGATGAATTTTTTGGGGCTGGTTAACCAAATAAATTCTACACCTTCTTCTTCTGCATTCTTTACTTCCCTTGCAGATCCTGGCATATTTGATCTATCTCTCCTATATAAACATTTGACTGATTTTGCTTTTTGTCTAACTGCTGTTCTAACACAATCCATTGCAGTGTCACCTCCACCAATCACAACAACATCTTTTCCTTCTGCATTTAATGTTCCATCATCAAATAATTTGACTTTGTCTCCCAAGCCTTTTTTATTAGATGCAGTAAGAAATTGCATTGCTGGAAAAATATTTTCTAACTTATGACCAGGAATATCTATCTCCCTAGCTTTATAAACTCCTGTCGCGATTAGAACTGCATCATGTTTTTCTCTTAATTGATCAAGAGTTTTATCTTTTCCGACTTCAAAATTCTGTACAAAATTAATTCCACTATCTTTTAATAATTTTGTTCTTCTCTCAACGACAAATTTTTCTAGTTTAAAATTTGGGATACCATAGATCAATAATCCTCCGGGTCTATCATATCGATCATAAATAGTTACTTGATACCCTTTCTTTCTCATTTCTTCTGCACAAGCCATACCAGCAGGACCTGCACCTATTATACCTATTGATTGTTTTAGCTCTTTTTTGACTTTAGTAGGTTTAACCCATCCTTTTTCCCATGCTGTATCAGTAATATATTTCTCTATTGATCCAATAGTTACTGTGCCATGACCTGATTGTTCAATTACACAATTGCCTTCACATAACCTATCTTGAGGACAAATCCTCCCACAAACTTCTGGCATATTATTTGTGCTTTGAGAAAGTTCATATGCCTCTTGCATTCTACCCTCTGCCGTCAACTTAAGCCAATCAGGAATATTGTTGCTTAACGGACAGTGAATTTGACAAAAAGGAACACCGCATTGCGAACATCGACTAGACTGCTCTTTAGCCTTCTCGTTTATAAATTCATCATATATTTCTTGAAAATCTTGACGCCTCTCCGAAGTATCTCTCTTAGGAGGTGTCTCTTTTTGAAGATTAACAAATTTTAACATTTCTTTGCTCATACGCTCCTTAAATAATGGAAAATATACGAATTTTACAGTTTATTTAGGTCAATATAACTGACATTTTAGATCAAAAAGCCCTATAAATTGGGATTTAAATTTGCATACCTGCTATGCATTTGCATGTCATTAAATAAACATGCATTAATCTTAATAAAATTCAAAAAATGTTTGAAATTATTGCTTTATCTTTAATACAAGGAGTCACTGAGTTTTTACCAGTGAGCTCCTCATCTCATCTGGTAATTGTTTCTGAATTTTTAAATTTTGAAAATCGTGAATTAGAAATAGATGTTAGTCTACATATCGGTTCCTTTTTCGCGGTTATAGTTTTTTTTAGAAACGATATTTATAACTTTTTAAAAAATAAAGATTTATTTTTGAAAATTTTTATCAGTTCTCTACCCGTAATGACTGTTGGTTACTTTTTAGTAAAGTTAAACTTAATTGATCAAATTAGAAACATGAAAGTTATAGGTTGGACAACATTAATATTTGGAGTCGTTCTTTATATAAGTGACAAATCAAATATTAACAATAAATTAAATAACAATTTTACATATAAATCTGCAATAATAATCGGCTTGCTTCAAATTTTATCTCTTATACCTGGCGTGAGTAGATCAGGCATAAGTATTTCGGGCGCAAGATTTCTAAGATTTAATAGATATGACTCTGCTAAAATAGCATTTTTACTATCTATTCCGACATTAGCTGCAGTTTCAATTTATGGATTAAATAATTTAATAGAGTCTCAAAGCTTTGAATTTTCATTTTTACTTATTTCATCCATTTTTTTTTCATTTATATTTTCATTAATAACAATAAAATATTTTTTAAAATTTGTTCAAAATTTTAGTCTCAATATTTTTGTAATTTATAGAATAATTTTAGGCTTATGTCTTTTGATAATAGCTTATTTATAATATAAAGGTTAATATGATTAATATTACAAATATTACTATAAAGAATAGGACAACACTTTTTTGAAGTGAAAGATTTGTGAAATATTTCATATAAAGTTAATTATATCTAAATTAATACAATTGCAATATACAGTGGTTTGGTGCGCCTGCTAGGATTTGAACCCAGAACCTCCTGGTCCGTAGCCAAGCGCTCTATCCAGTTGAGCTACAGGCGCGTTATAATGAAATATCAAATAAAGTATTGTATTTAAAGTATTTAAATCTATATTATTAGTATGGATAATTCAGTTGTGATTACATCAGCAGTTCGTACAGCGGTAGGATCTTTGGGTAAATCTTTAAAGAATTTACCAGCAAATGACTTAGGATCATCAGTAATTTCAAGTTCTATAGAAAAATCAAAACTTAAAAAAGATGAAATTGACGAAGTAATTATGGGCCAAGTTTTGACTGGAGGAACTGGTCAAAATCCAGCAAGACAAGCCGCTATGAAATCTGGAATTCCAAAAGAAATACCAGCTTATTTAGTGAATCAAGTGTGTGGTTCTGGTCTGAGATCGATAGCATCGGGTTACCAAAGTATTAAATCTGGTGACTCAAAGATTATAATTGCAGGTGGACAAGAAAATATGTCTTTAGCTCCACATACTATCCACCTAAGGGATGGGAAAAAATTAGGTGATACAGAAATGACGGACACTTTAATTAAAGATGGTCTGTGGGATGCTTTTCATGGCTACCACATGGGCGTAACTGCAGAAAATGTTGCAACAAAATTTCAGGTAACAAGAGAAGATCAAGATAATTTTGCTCTTAAGTCCCAAGAAAAAGCTTTAAAAGCTCAAAAAGAAAATAAATTTGATAATGAAATAATTAATTTGAAGATAAAGTCTAAAAAAAACGAAGTTAATTTTATTAAAGATGAACATCCAAGAGAAGGAGTTAATCTTGAGGCTCTCTCAAGGTTAAAACCAGTTTTTAAGAAAGATGGTACTGTTACAGCTGGAAATGCTTCTGGTATAAATGATGGAGCTGCTGCCGTTACTTTGATGTCAAATGAGGAGGCAAAAAAAAGAAATTTGCAAAAACTTGTTTCTATTAAATCTTGGGCAAGTTGCGGTGTAGATCCTGCCTTAATGGGAACTGGTCCGATACCAGCATCAAAAAAAGCATTAGACTTAGCTGGATGGTCTATTAAAGATGTCGATTTATTTGAATTTAATGAAGCATTCGCTGCTCAAAGTATTGCAGTTGTTCGAACGCTGTCTGTTCCTGAAGAAAAAGTAAACGTTAATGGAGGAGCAATAGCATTGGGTCACCCGATTGGTGCATCTGGGACAAGAATACTAGTTACATTGATCCATGAAATGATAAAACGAGATGTAAAAAAGGGACTTGCATCTCTTTGTATTGGCGGAGGCATGGGTATTGCAATGTGTGTTGAAAGATAATGGAAATATCAAAACCTTATAAAGGAAAAGGCAAAAGAAAATTAAAAAAAATGCCCTTCACTGTAAAAGGGTATATTCTCTATTATGTCTTCTTCTGGATATTAATTATTTCTATTTATTTAGCTTACTATTAAAAAAGTAGAATGCAGCTCCCTGTCGTTAATCACCCAGATTACGTTGCAAAAATAAATGACGATAACAAATTTCCTATCAAAAAATTTGGAGCCTTAGCAAAGTATCTACTAGAAACTAAGATTATAACAAAGTTTCATATTCCCAAAGAATGTTCAATTGAAACAATGAAAACTTCTCATTCTATTGAATATATAAATCAAATAAAAAATAAAACTTTAGATATTAAATTACAAAAAAGAATTGGATTTCCAATTAACGATAGTGTCGTGAGGAGATCATTCGTTGCAACTGGTGGCACAGTTCTAGCAAGTAAACTTGCAATAGACTCGAAACTTGCTTGTAATACAGCTGGTGGAAGTCATCATGCTACTTTTAGTTTTGGTGCAGGATATTGTGTATTTAATGATGTTGCGGTAGCAGCAAATTATCTTAAAAATAAAGGATACGCAAAAAAAATTCTCATTTTAGATTTAGATGTTCATCAAGGAAACGGGAATTCTGAAATATTCAAAAACGATAAAGACGTATTTACTTTTAGTATGCACTGTGCTTCGAACTATCCTGCAAAAAAATCAAAAAGTGATATGGACATAGAACTTAAAGAATATATGGAGGACAGTGAGTATTTAAATATTCTTAATTTCAACTTAAAAAGATTAAATAAATTAAATTTTGACTTTGTTTTTTATATTGCTGGAGTTGATGTACACTATAATGACAGACTTGGTAAATTAAAACTTTCTGACGAAGGAATTGAAAAACGAGACATGCTCGTAATTGAGAATTATTTTATCAAAAAAATTCCTTTATGTGGAGTTTTAGGTGGAGGCTATAATAGAAATTTTGATAAACTAATAGAACTACATTCTAAACTTCATAAAAGTTGTGCAAATTTTATTTAGTTTTTTATCAAATATTTCTTTAATAAAATTTTTTGAACAATCAGTTTTTTATCAGATTTGATTTCTTTTTTTTTAAATAATAGTTCTAACAACCATTTCATGCCTCATCTGACAAAACTTTGATGACTAAAAATAGCGTAAAATGTGTCAAAAAATGAAATATTCACGCAATTTGACCTACTATTCATTAATTGTTTATTATTAGTCCCCTTTTTAATATCTTCTAACCAGTTTATAATAGATATTTATGGCTCAAAATATTTCTGTTCCTGATATCGGTGATTTCAAAGATGTAGAAGTAATTGAGGTCCTGGTTAAACCTGGAGATAAAATTAACAAAAATGATCCGATTGTCACTATTGAAAGTGACAAATCTAGTATCGAAATTCCTTCCCCCTCTGCAGGAGAAATTAAAGACCTAAAAGTAAAAATTGGAGATAAAGTTTCAGAAGGTAGTTTGCTAGCTACAATAGAAAATGGTCAAGCCACAAAATCTTCTTCAAAAATTAAAGAAACCAAAGTGGAAGAGGTTAAAGAAAAACCTAAATCTAACGGAAATTTAAATCCAGTAAAGCAAGTCAAAAAAGTATTTGCTGAACCAGCTTCTAAGGATGATATCGATCCAGTTGAAACAAATGAATGGATTGAGTCATTAAATTCAGTAATTGAAAATGACGGAGCTCCAAGAGCAAGTTATCTTTTAAACAAAGTAATAGACCAAGCATATAAGTCTGGGTTAGTTCTCCCAGATACTAGAACAACTCCTTACATAAATACTATTCCGCCTGAGATAGAAAAAAAATCCCCAGGCGATCAAAATATAGAAAAAAAAATCAGAGCTTATGTTAGATGGAATGCGGCAGCTATGGTTGTAAAAGCTAATAAAAAAAGTTCTGAGCTCGGAGGCCATATAGGAACATTTGCATCTGCTGCAACTTTATATGATGTTGGAATGAACCATTTCTGGAGAGCTAAAAATAATAAGTTTGGTGGAGATCTTATTTATTTTCAAGGTCACTCTGCTCCAGGTATGTATGCTAGAGCATTTTTAGAGGGAAGAATGACAACTAAACAACTTGATGGTTTTAGACAAGAAGTAGCTAAAGGAGGTTTATCTTCTTATCCTCATCCTTGGTTAATGCCAAACTTTTGGCAGTTTCCAACAGTCTCAATGGGCTTAGGACCAATTATGGCCATCTATCAAGCACGTTTTTTGAAATATCTAATTAATAGAGGTTTAGTTAAAGATGAAGGAAGAAAAATTTGGGTTTTCCTTGGAGATGGTGAAATGGATGAACCGGAGTCTTTAGGTGCAATAGGTTTGGCTGCGAGAGAAAAATTAGATAATTTAATTTTTGTGATCAATTGTAATCTTCAAAGATTAGATGGTCCTGTTCGAGGTAACGGTAAAATTATTCAGGAACTAGAGGGAAGCTTCAGAGGAACAGGTTGGAATGTAATTAAAGTTATATGGGGATCTTATTGGGATCAATTATTAGCAAAAGACAAAACTGGTTTACTCGTAAAAAGAATGAACGAATGTGTCGATGGTGAGTATCAGGCTTTTAAGGCCAAAGGTGGTGAATATGTTAGAAATAATTTTTTTGGAAAATATCCAGAACTAAAACAACTAGTTTCTTCAATGACTGATAAAGATATTTGGAGACTTAATAGAGGGGGACATGATCCACATAAAGTTTATGCAGCTTACCATGCTGCGATGCAACATACTGGAACTCCTACTGTGATACTTGCTAAAACTATTAAAGGATATGGAATGGGTAAATCAGGAGAAAGTATAAATACTACTCATCAGCAAAAAAAATTGGATGAAGAGGATTTGCTTTATTATAGAGATAGGTTTGGAGTTCCTCTAACAGATAAACAAGTTAAAAATATCGAATATTATAAACCCAGCGAAAATTCAGAAGAAATTAAGTATTTAAAAGAACAAAGAATTAAACTTGGTGGATTTATTCCAGAAAGATCTTCTTTTGCAAAAGCAATCAAGGCTCCTCCCAAAGATATTTTTGATAATTTCATGAAATCTACAGGGGATAAAGAAATGTCCACTACAATGGCACTCGTAAGAATGTTAACTGCTTTGCTGCGAGACAAAAATTTGTCACCAAGACTTGTGCCAATAATTCCAGATGAAGCGAGAACTTTTGGAATGGAAGGTTTCTTTCAGAAAATTGGAATTTATGCACATGAAGGGCAGAAGTATGAACCTGTTGACTCAGAGCAATTAAGTTCATATCGAGAAGATAAAAGTGGTCAAGTATTAGAAGAGGGTATTAACGAGTCTGGCGCGATGTCTTCTT
Source organism: Candidatus Pelagibacter sp. (assembly GCA_028408795.1). Next base: position 12,378 of record JAOOLP010000012.1, on the reverse strand, counting down.
GGATAGCTGCTGGAACTTCTTACACAAATCACGATTTAGAAATGATACCAATTTATATTTTTTACTCTATGTTTGGTTTTCAAAGAGTTGGAGATCTCGCATGGGCAGCAGGTGACTCCCAAGCTAGAGGTTTTTTAATAGGAGCTACCGCAGGAAGAACAACTTTAGCAGGTGAAGGACTTCAACATCAAGATGGTCATAGTCATATGTTAGCATCCAATATACCAAATTGTGTAAGTTATGATCCTACATTCGCTTACGAGATGGCAGTCATACTTCAAGATGGTCTTAAAAGAATGCACGAGAAAAAAGAAAATATTTTCTATTATATAACAGCTATGAATGAAAATTACTCTCACCCTCAAAAACCAAAAGGTAGCGATGATGGAATTTTAAAGGGAATGTATTTATTCAAAGAAAATAATAATAAAGGGAAAACGAAGGTACAACTTCTTGGTTCAGGTACAATCTTAAGAGAGGTAATTTCAGCAAGTGAAATATTATCTAAGGAGTACGGTATAGACTCTGATGTGTGGAGTGTGACAAGTTTTAATGAATTAAGAAAAAATGGGATGGAGACAGAAAGATGGAATTTATTAAATTCGAATAAAAAAAAGAAATCACACGTAGAAAAATGTTTAGAAAAAAGAGAGGGTCCAATTGTTGCTGCATCTGATTACACTAGAGCATTTTCAGATCAAATAAGACCATATACTGGAAAATCATTTTATTCTCTTGGGACAGATGGTTATGGAAGAAGTGATACTCGAAAAAACTTGAGAAAGTTTTTTGAGGTTGATAAAGAACATATTGTTGCTTACACATTGAGTGCTTTAGCTAAAGAACAATTAATAGGTTCTGATCAGGCTGAAAAGGCAATTAAGAAATATAAAATCGATAAAGAAAAAGAATTTCCTGCTAACTTATAATTATGTCTGATCTTAAAATTATAGTTCCTGATATGGGTGATTTTAAGGATGTAGAAATTATTGAAGTGCTAGTAAAAGAAGGTCAAACAATTAATAAAAATGAGTCTTTAATTACTCTTGAAAGTGATAAATCTAGTGTTGAAGTTCCATCAACACAATCAGGTACTATTAATAAAATTAATGTGAAAGTAGGTGATAAAGTTAATCAAGGCGACCTCATTTTGACTTTAAAATCATCTGAAAAAGTTAAGCAAGTTAAAGAGCCTGCTGCAAAAACCCCAGAAAAAAAAATTGATGTAGAAAAAGATCAACCTAAGAAGATAAAAAATCCTCCACCAGCTGCTGTAAAGATAACAAGAACAGGAACAAAGTTAGCTAGTCCTAAAGTAAGAAAATTCGCAAGAGAATTAGGTGCCAACGTATTAGAAATTCCCGGTTCCCAAAGATCAGGAAGAGTCTCAGAAGAGGACGTAAAAGAATTTGTTCGATCACAAGTAACTGTAAATAAAGGAACAGTTGAAAAAAAAGAATATAAAGAAGAGTTTGATCACGAGGAATTTGGTCAGATTGAAATAAAAGAAATTCCTAGAGTAAAAAGATTGTCTGGACCACACTTAGTAAGGTCTTGGACTGAAATCCCACACGTTACTCAACATGATGAAGTAGATATAACTGAGATGGAACAATTTAGATCATCATTGTATGACTATTACTCTGGTGAAATTATTAAAGTAACTCCACTAGCATTTATAGCTAAGGCACTAGTTAGTGCTTTAAAAGAGTTTCCTAATTTTAATGCTTCTATTGATCCAAATCAAAATAAAATTGTTTATAAAAAATATTTTCATATAGGTTTTGCGGTTGATACGCCCCATGGATTAATGGTACCTAAAATCAGGGATGTTGATCAAATGAGTATTAAAGAAATTGGAGAAGCTTTAAAAAAAACTAGTAAGCTTTGTAGAGAATTGAAGATTGATAAAAAAGAGTTTTTTGGTGGGTCAATGACAATTTCAAGTTTAGGAGGAATAGGTGGAACCTTCTTTACTCCAATAATTAATCCACCAGAAGTAGCTATTCTCGGGGTAGGAAAAACTTTTGATAGACTGGTGAAAATAAAAGGGAAAATAGTTTCAAGAAAAATACTTCCTTTATCTTTATCTTATGATCATAGATTGATTGATGGCGCTGAAGGTGCAAGATTTTGTGTTTATTTAAGCGAGTGTTTAGGTAAAGACTTCGCATTCAAGCTTGCTGTTTAATATAAATTACAATAATAAACATCATGAATAAAAAATTGATCTCTCTGATCTGTGCTATCTCATGTTCATTTTTATGGGGTACGGCATTTATTGCTCAAGACATGGGAATGGATTATATCGGACCCTTTTCTTTTTCAGCTGGCAGAATGTTTCTGGGTTTTATTACATTAATCCCTTTTTTTTTCATTTTTGAGTTTAAAAAGATTAAAGAAAAGAAATTTTCTTATAATACTTTTCTAATTTATCTAACTCTTTTGGGATTTTTTCTCAGTGGAGGATTTGCATTACAACAATACTCATTGCTTTATACAGATGTTGCAAACGCAGCAATATTTACAATATTTTATGTTCTTATTGTCCCTGCCATATCTTATTTTTTATTTTCTAAACAAATTCATTGGTCTGTTTGGCCTTCTGTTTTTGTTTGCATAATCGGAGGGTTTTTACTTACTGAAACAAGCAATGTGACAGTTAGATTAGGAGATGCAATGGTCTTACTAGGAGCTTTTTTTTGGGCTTTTCATATTGTTTACTTATCAAAATTTTTAAAGTTATTTAATTATCCAATTACTATAACAATGGGTGCTTGTCTGTTTGGTTCTATGATTACTTTAATACCATCTTTAGCATTTGAAAATATCACGCTAGGAAATTTATTAATGGAAAAAAATGAACTTCTTTATGCTGGTGTTTTATCTAGTGGAATAGCTTTTTTATTACAAGCTTTTAGTCAACAAAATCTATCTCCAGCACCTGTGGCAATCATTTTTTCTTTGGAGGGTGTTTTTGCTGCAATATTTGGATGGATAATATTAAGCCAATTCTTATCAGATCTAAAAATATTCGGAATAGTATTAGTGCTAGTTGCTGTAATTTTCTCTCAACTAGCTCCAATATATGATAAAAAATATTATGGACGAAACTAAAAAAGGTTTTATGCAAAATATTGGAGATTTATCTTTTAAAAAGATAAATGAATCAGATTATGAATTTAGTATTAAAGTTATAGAAAGTTTTTTAAACACTGGTGGGATAGCTCACGGTGGATTCATTGCTACAATTGCTGATACTGGCATGGGGAATGCAGCACACATCGCAGCAGGAAATAAAAGATGTGTTACAATTAATTTAGATATAAAGTTTATTTCTGCGGGGAAATTAAATGAAACATTAGTAGGAAAAGTTAAAATTTTAAAGCGAACAAAAACATTAGTTTTTATAAATAGTGAAATATTTGGTGCAGAAAAAATAGTAGCTACTGCATCTGGTACTTGGAAAATTCTTTAAACTTTTCTTCTGTAATTAAGATAACCAATAAACAATAAAAAAACTAACGCAAAAGGATAAACGATAGCTTTATTTGGCCTTTCTGGGTTTTCGATTTTAAAATTACTTATAATATCACCCATTTGAATACCAGATTTTTTTGCCTCCCCTTTCCAATTTAATTTATCTACAGTGAGTTGGTCGTTCTGATCTACTAATATCACTCCGAATTCTTCAAGATTATAATTATTTTCAAATTTTCCTTTATCGATTACAAATAATTTGTATCTTTCTCCATATTCAGTAACTCGTGTGACTTTTATATGAACTTCTTTTGAAGGATCAAAAGATAAATTTTGAATACTTTTTGCTGAAAGTTTCTGTTCATTAAATTTTGGATAAAATTTACCTAAAACATAATCTGGTGCTAAAAAAGATAAAGATATGATTAAGAAAGCTATAGTCTCATACCACCTTAATTTATTAATGAACCATTGTTGTGTGGCTGCTGTAAAAACTAAAATTCCGATTAATGAAGTAACTATAACTAATAAAGCTTGCCAGATACTGTCTACTCCGATTAATAAAAGTTCATGGTTAAATAAAAAGACGATCGGTAGAATTCCTGTTCTTAAACTGTACCAAATAGCTTGAAGCCCTGTTCTTAGAGGATCGCCACCAGAAATTGCTGCTGCTGCATATGATGCCAAACCGACAGGAGGTGTAACATCAGCCATTAATCCAAAGTAAAATACAAATAAGTGAACAGCAATTAACGGGAAAATAAAACCTGAAGCATTACCAACATCAACCAAAACTGTAGCCATTAAAGATGCCACAACTACATAGTTTGCAGTCGTTGGAAGACCCATTCCTAGAAGCAAACAAAGAATAATAGTTAATAAAATTAATATGATTACATTATCTCTTGCTATTGTCTCGATGACTATAATTAAATTAGTGCTTAGCCCTGTAGATCCTACCGCTCCCACTATTATACCTGCAGTGGCAATCGCTATTCCAACTCCTACCATGTTAATTGCACCTTTTTGAAGACCTACAATTGTTTGGTTCCACCATTCGATTAAGCCTGTTTTATAATCTGAGTTTTTAATAATACGATTTATTAAATTCACCAGGATCAAAGAAATAGTTGCATAAAAAATTGAAAAACCTGCTGTGTACCTCATGTAAACTAGTAAAAAAATTAAAACAAAAATTGGTATTAAAAAATGCAATCCAGATAAAAAAGTTCTCTTAAGATGAGGAACATCTGCATCATCCATACCTTTAAGTCCTAATTTAAGAGCCTCTAGATGAGATATATAAAATAGAGCAATATATGAAATGATAGCTGGTAAAAATGCATGTTTGACAACTTCAAAATAAGTAACACCAATAAAACTTGCCATAACGAAAGCTGCGGCTCCCATAACTGGTGGCATGATTTGACCATTAACAGATGATGAAACTTCAATTGCCCCTGCCTTTTCTTGGGAGAATCCAGTTTTTTTCATAATCGGGATTGTAAAAGTTCCTGTTGTTACTGTGTTTGCAATTGAAGAACCTGAAATCATACCTGTCATTCCAGATCCTAAAATTGCTGCTTTGGCAGGTCCTCCTCGCATCTTACCAACCATAGCAAATGCTAAATCTAAGAAGTATTTTCCTCCTCCAGCTGTTTCCAATAAAGCTCCAAAAAGAACAAATAAAAATATGAAATCAACAGATACGCCTATAGGTATTCCAAAAATTGCCTCTTGATCAAACCATTGGAAGCCAACTAATCTTTTGACAGATAGACCACCGTGAGAAATAATATCTGGCGCATATTTACCAAAATAAGAAAATAAAAGAAAACAAATAGCAATTATTACTAATGGTAATCCGATGGCTCTTCTTGTGGCCTCTAAAAGAATTAAAATACCTGTTGCCCCAATAATAAGCTCTACAGGAACTTTAAATCCGAATATCTCTTTAACTAAAAGTATCCCGCCCCTATTAACAAGATCATCATAAAAAAAATAAATATAAAGACAACAGAATGCAGCGACAATACTTATAAAAATATCAAAAAGAGATATTCTCTTCCCTCGTACAATAGGAAAAATTAAAAATGTAAGTGTAAGTGCGAAACCTAAATGTATGGCTCTAGCAGGTAATCCTTTAAACATTCCAAAGTTAAACCAAAAAGGAAAAGGAGAGGCATACCAAAGCTGAAATAATGTCCAGAGTATTGCTATACCAAAAACTATTTTTAGATGTACGCCTGATAAATTTCGAGTTGGAGAAATATCTTCTTGAATTTTGTCTTTTATCTTATTCTGAATAGTTTGATTCATTTCACTTAAGATACATTATTCTAAAAAAAAAGGCCCAAGAAATATTGGGCCTTTTTTAATAAAACTAAAAGTTAGATTACATTAATCCAGCTTCTTTGTAATACTTAATTGCACCTGGATGTAATGGAGCCGATAATCCATCAGCTATCATATTTTTCTTTTCCAGAGGTCCAAATGCAGGATGTTGAGCTCTGAAATCATCAAAGTTTTCCATAACTGCTTTTGTAACTAAGTATACAAGTTCTTCTGAAACATTAGCGCTTGTAACAACTGTAGCTTTTACACCAAATGTTGTAGCGTCTTTTTTCTGGTTAGAGTAAGTTCCTTTTGGAATAACTGCTTTAGCATAATAGTCTGCTCCATCAATTAAACCTTGAACTGGTGCACCAGTTAAATTAATTGGGCTGGCTTTTGCTTTACAAGTTGCTGCTTGTTCCATAGCTCCATTTGGAAATCCTACAGAATAACCAAACGCATCTATTTTACCATCACAAAGAGCTTTTACTTGTTCAGAAGAAGTAAGTTCAGTAGTTGCTTTGAACATACTCATATCTGCTCCCATAGCTTTCATTAATTCTTCCATAGTTCCTCTTTGACCAGAACCTGGGTTACCGATGTTTACTGTTTTTCCTTTTAGGCCTTTAAAATTCTTAATTCCAGATTTTTTACTCGCCCAAATTTGGAAAGGTTCATTATGAACAGAAAATACAGCTCTTAAGTCACTAAACTGTTTTCCCTCCCATTTGCTTGAACCATTGTAAGCATGATACTGCCAGTCTGACTGAGCAACACCAAATTGAAACTCACCATCTTTGATTTGTCCAATATTATAGTTTGATCCACCTGTTGAAGGTGCAGTACATCTATAAGCTTTAGCTGTACCTTTTTTTCTACCATGATCAGCACTAATTGCTGATTTATGAAGCATTTTACAAATAGCGTTACCTGTTTGAAAGTATACTCCAGTAGGTCCGCCTGTTCCTATTGTGAAGAACTCTGCTGATTTCGCGATTGAAGTAATCGGGCTTGATAAAGCAAAAGTTACTAAAATTGCAGAAATCATTGATATCATTTTTTTCATATGATCCCCCGTTTGTTTATGTAATAATTTAACTATGTATGAAGACGAAGGTCAAAGAGAATCTTTATAGATTTTTAGCCCAAATTGATAATTTTTTGATACCTTCAACCACATTTGGTGCATACTCCTCTATAATTTTGTCATCTAGCAATTTGCCATTGATATTAGAGTTTAAGAATCTAGCTCCATCAAAATCAATATAACATAGTCTGGTCAACATTTTTTTTGAGCTAAATCCAAAATCAGATGCGGGTAACATCGCAACGCCCGTATCTTCAAGAATTGCTTCACAAAGTTCAGTTGAACTTTTAAATTTTTTATTGGGAAACTCTGGCATTAAATAAAATGCTCCTTGAGGTGGGTTAATTAAAACTTTATTTGATTTAAGATTATTATAAACATAATTTCCAACTGACCTTAATATATTTGTTGTTTTATTTTTATATTCTTCAAAATTACCTTCGTAAGCCTCGACCGCAGCAAATTGTGCAGGACTATTTACAGTAGAATAAGACTCACTTGCTAAAGTTTTAATATTTTCTAAAAGTTCCGATAATTTATCTGGTACAGCAAAAAATCCTACCCTCCATCCTCCTGCTCCACACCATTTACTTAATCCTCCACTAATAAATGTTCTCTCAGGATAATATTGTGAAATAGACTCATATTTATTACAAAAAGTAAGATCAGTATATATTTCATCTGATAAAACTATAAGTTTGTATTTTTTTGCAACTGTAGCCAGTTCCTTTAAATTTTTACATACAGTACCAGATGGGTTATTAGGAGAGTTAAGAATGAATATTAAATTTTTTTTCTTTAATGTCTTGATTTTTTTTTCAAGTTGTTTGGCAGTTGGAAACCAATTGTTTTCTCTTGAAGTTTGAATCCAATGAACTTTATTTCTACCAATAATTGCCTGTGGTTCATAAGATACCCAACTTGGAGCAGATAAAATAATTTCCCCATTAAATGCAACGTGTAGTAAAAGCATTGCTTCTTTTGAGCCTGGCGTAATTACAATATTTTCTTTTGGATAATTTACTCCAGTTTTTTCTTTTAAATATTTTGAAATAGCATTTCTTAGTTGACCAAGTCCTTGTATAGGCAAATACTCTTTTCTATGTGCATTATCTTTTAATGCCTTTACAATTTTTTCTGGAACAGGAAAAGGTGACTGACCAAACCCAAATTGATAAACTTTTTTTCCTTGGTTTAAAAGCTGCTTACATTTTTCATTAATTACTAATGTTGAGGATTGTTTGAGCTTAAGAATATTTTTCTTAGTTAGATCTTTCATAATAACTTTTTAATAAAAGCTATTTTTAACCATACGGGGACTAAGGGTTTTAAGTCAATTCAAATTTTTTAAATTAGAACATTTGACAAATTGATTCGGTCATGTTTTAATCTTAGTTTGTTCTCAACATTGATCTATATATAGTATAAAAAAATTTATCTAACACAAGAATGGAAAATTTCTCTGAAAAAATTATCGCTTTATTAGGTCCGACTAACACTGGCAAAACTCATGTTGCTATAGAAAAAATGTTGGAATTTAATTCTGGTATATTTGGATTGCCGTTAAGACTTCTTGCCCGTGAGGTCTATGACAAATGTGTAAAAAAAATTGGTGCAGATAAAGTCGCTTTAATTACAGGTGAGGAAAAAATTATACCAAGTTCGGCCAATTTTTTTATTTGCACGGTAGAGTCGATGCCAAAAAATAAAGAAGTAGACTTTGTTGCAGTAGATGAAATTCAAATGTGTGCTGATCGAGAAAGAGGACATATTTTTACTGAGAGATTATTAAATGCGAGAGGTTTAAAGTTAACGATGTTCTTAGGCTCTCAAGTTATGGCAGGGATAATTAATAATCTAATTAAAAATGTTGAATTTCAAAAAAAAGAGAGGTTTTCTAAATTAAGTTATGCTGGTTATAAAAAGATATCAAGACTAGATAGAAAAGCTGCAATTATAGCATTTTCGATTGAAGAAGTTTATGCGATAGCTGAATTGGTTCGTAGACAAAAAGGAGGAGCTGCTGTAATCATGGGTTCTTTAAGTCCAAAAACAAGAAACTCTCAAGTAGGTCTTTATCAGTCTGGAGATGTTGATTATTTAATTGCAACAGACGCTATCGGTATGGGTCTGAACATGGATATTAATGAAATTTATTTTTCAAATTTAAAAAAATTCGATGGAAAAAAAACTAGAAGATTAAACTTAATAGAACTATCACAAATTGCAGGGCGTGCAGGTCGATTTAAAAATGATGGTTTTTTTGGAACATCTGGAGACTGTGAAAATTTAAACTCTGATGAAATAGAGAATATTGAGAAACATCATTTACCAGAAACTAAAATGATTTATTGGAGGAATTCCAAACTTAATTTCGAAAAACCTGATAAACTTATTGCTTCTCTTGAATTAAAGCCAAACAAGAGAAATCTTTTAAGAACTAATGACTCCTTGGATGAAAGTGTATTAAGACACTTTTTGAAAAAAGGTGCTAACAATATTATTTACCATAAGAATCTAGAGCTTCTTTGGGAATGTTGTCAAATACCAGATTTTGAAAAAAAAGCGTATGGTCAACATATAAATATTGTAGACAAAGTTTTTCAATTTTTATCAACTAGGAAAAAAAGAATTCCAAGTAAATTTATGAAAGAACAGTTGAAAGGTTTGGAAAAAGATCATGGAAATGTGGATTTGTTATCCCATAGGTTATCTAATGTAAGAACTTGGTCTTATGTAGCTAATAAAAAAAATTGGGTCGAAAACTCTGATTACTGGGTTCAACTAACAAAAGATATTGAAGACAAATTATCAGATAAGTTACACGAAGAGCTTACCAAAAGTTTTATTGATAAAAAGATAAGTATTTTATCTAGAAGTTTAAAGCAGGATTTAATCTTAAATACTGAAATTAATGAGGAGAATAAACTTCATATAGATGGTCAACTAATCGGAGAAATTAAAGGACTTAAATTTATAATTGAGCTTACATCAAACACTCTAGATACTGATATTAAATCTATTAAAAAAGCTGCAAGACGAGGTGTAAAAGATGAATTAGATAAAAGAGTAAACGAAATTATTAAGAGTAAAGAAATAAGTGTCGATTCAAATAGTAAAATTATTTGGAAGGGAAATCCAATAGGTAGACTTAAAAAAGGTCATAATTATCTAAACCCAGAGATAGAAATAGTTGCTGATGAGGCTCTTGAAGAAGAAACAAAGTTGAAATTAGAAAAATTTTTAAAACAATGGTTTGAAAGCTATATAAATGAAATTTTAGGAGATTTAATAAATTTAACTAAAAAGAAAGTAGACAACCAATACCTCAGGGCTTTAGTTTTTCAATTGTTTGAAAAAAATGGAGTTATAAAAAGAAGTGAGATAAAAAATATTGTAAAGCTAATCCCAGCAGAAGAAAGAAAAAAATTATGGGGGATGGGAATTAAAATTGGTAGGTATCATGTTTACTTGCCCAAAATGTTAAAACCAAAGGCAGTAGAATTTAGAGTTTCATTGTGGAAAATATATAATGATTTAAGTAAAAATGAGGAAATACCAAAATCAGGGTTGAATTTCATTCAAAATAAAAATTATGAAAAAAACTTCTTATTATTATGTGGTTTTGAAAAATTTAAAGATTTCTTTGTAAGAATAGACATTTTAGAAAAATTGTTCATCAAAATTTTAAATTGTACTAAAGATAGAAAATTTAAAATAAACGCTGATATGATGAATTTACTTGGATGCACTAAAGAAAATTTTTACAAATTAATGACTTATATGAATTATAAAAAAGATAAAAGTGAGGATACTTATATTTTTAAAGGCGAAAAGAAGTCTTTTAATGAGGTTATTAAATTTGACAAAAAAGAAAATCCATTTAAAAAGCTTTTATCTTTAAATATTAAATGAAAAATTTAGATAAAAATAATGTTATTGGTGTGACTGCTTTATTAGTTCATGCTGCTAAGATAGATGAGATTTATTCAGATGATGAAAAAGTTCTGATCAAAAAATTTATAAAATCATATCTCAAAGATGATAATGAAGAAAATATTCTTAAAGAGGCTGAAGAAATTGAAAAAAATTCAAATCAACTATTAAATTTTACCAACATAATTAAAAAAAATGATGAGGAAACAAAATCAGATATAATTAAACATTTATGGGAAATAATAATTTCTGATAAAACTATAGATCAATATGAGTCAAATTTGATGAGAAGAATTTGTGGCCTTATATATTTTCCAGATAAAATGAGCGCAGAAATAAAGTTAAAAATTATTAATAGTAAATGACATATATAGTTAAAGACGAATGTATCAAATGTAAGCTCACCGACTGTGTAGAAGTTTGTCCAGTAGATTGTTTTTACGAAGGTGAAAATTTTTTGGTTATAAATCCTGATGAATGTATAGATTGTGGAGTGTGTGAACCTGAGTGTCCTATCGATGCTATCAAAGCTGACAACGATGAAAGTGTTAAAGATATGGATAAATGGTTGTTGATTAATAAAAAGTTTTCTGCAATATGGCCTAATATTTCAAAAAAACAAGAGCCTATGAAAGATCATGAAAAATTCAAAAATGAAAAAGGTAAATATGAAAAGTATTTTTCTGAAAAACCTGGTAAATAAATAACATGCCAAAAAAGAAAAAAGTAAAAAAAGCTAAAAAAAAGAAATCGATAACTTTTAAGTCAAAAGGCAAGACGGATTCGAAAATAGTTGAGAAAAAATCAGTTTCCTCTGGATTAGAGGAAAAACCAGAAATAAAAAAGGTAAAAAAACAACCTACTGAAAAACGAATTTATAATCTTAAAGATTTTGTAGTTTACCCAAAACATGGGGTTGGAAAAATTACTGCTATTGAAAAAGCAAAAATTGGTGAAATAGATATTCAGTTTTATAAAATTTTTATAGAAAAAGAAAAACTTACTTTGACCGTGCCTATAAATCAACAATCAAAACTTCGATCAATCTCGTCTATTAATCAAATTAATAAATGTATCTCTATATTAAAGACTAAACCAAAAATAAAGAGAACAATGTGGAGCAGACGAGCTCAGGAATATGATCAAAAAATTAATTCTGGCAAAATTTATGAACTAGCAGAAGTAGTCAAAGACCTTAATAAAAATACAGATATTATTGCTGATCAATCGTATTCTGAAAGACAGCTTTTTGAAAAAGCTTATGAAAGGTTAAAATCTGAATTTGAAGCAGTGTTAAAAGTGAGTCCCGAAGATGTTCAAAAAAAAATGGATAAAGCTCTTGGAAGAACTCAAATTCTAGAAGGCGCAGAATAAAAAACGCCCTTTTCAAAAGATATTTAAAAAGGGCGTTTATAAAAATTTAAAAAGGAAACTATCTTCTTCTTCTTCTTCTTTTAGCTTTCTTTTTAGCTTTTTTAGCTTTTTTTCTTCTACGTTTAGCCATCTTATTCTCCCTTGTTTTAAACAAATCTTTATGATTC
>JAOOLP010000011.1 GCA_028408795.1 Candidatus Pelagibacter sp. | reverse complement strand
TAAGAAAGGAGTTAAGAGATAAAGGTATATTATTTAAGATAACAAAAAATAGAATAACTAAAATTGCAATTAAAGATACTCCTATTAAAGATTTAGAAAAATATTTTACTGGACCTACAGCTGCAGCTATTTCTTCAGATCCAATTTCAACAGCAAAAATTTTAACTAAATTTGCTAAAAGTCACAATAAATTAAAGATCGTGGCTGGCTTCATGGATGGTAAGGTTTTAGACCAAAAAGAAGTGGCTATAATCGCCACACTCCCATCACTTGAAGAGGCTAGAGCCAAAATCGTGGGTATTTTATCATCTCCAGCACAGAAATTAGTAAGTATTTTACTTGCACCTGGCTCAAAAATTGCTAATTTAGCGCGCGCAAAGAGTTTAAAAAATTAATTCATAGGATTCAAAATGGCAGATTTAAACAAAATCATAGACGAACTTTCAACACTAACAGTAGTTGAAGCAGCAGAATTGTCTAAACAATTAGAAGAAAAATGGGGTGTTACAGCAGCAGCACCTGTTGCAGCAGCAGCTCCTGGAGCAGCAGCAGCACCTGCAGGAGAAGAGAAATCAGAATTTTCACTTTTTTTAGCAGCAGCTGGTGATAAAAAAATTAATGTTATTAAAGAAGTTAGAGCGATCACAGGTTTAGGATTAAAAGAGGCGAAAGATTTAGTTGAAGCCGCGCCAAAAGAAATTAAAGCAGGTGTAGCTAAGAAAGATGCTGAAGAATTTAAGAAAAAACTTGAAGCAGCTGGAGCTAAAGTAGAATTAAAGTAAATAAAATTTAAGACTGAATTTTACTGCACTATATAAATTGCAGTAAAATTTATTATTATTAATGCAATTATCTTTTACTCAAAAAAAAAATATAAGAAAAAATTTTGGTAAACTTGTAGAAGGTTTATCCATTCCTAACTTAATTGAAGTACAAAAAAATTCATACAATGAATTTCTCGAGTCAAAAACACTCGAGGAGCAAATGAAAGACTTATCTAAAGGAATAGACAAAGTTTTTAAAAGCATATTTCCTATCGAAGATGGAAGTGAAAAGTCAACGCTAGAATATATATCTTATAAACTTGAAAAACCCAAGTTTGATGTAATTGAGTGCAAACAAAGAAGCCTTTCTTATTCAGCAGCCTTAAAGGCAAACTTAAGATTAGTAGTTTACGATATTGATACTGAAAATAATACAAAACAAATCTTGTCGGCAAAAGAACAGGAAGTTTTTATCGGTGACCTGCCATTAATGACACCAAGTGCAACGTTTATTACAAATGGTGTTGAAAGAGTTGTAGTAAATCAAATGCATAGAAGCCCAGGAGTTTTCTTTGATCACGATAAAGGAAAAACTCATGCAAGCGGTAAACTTTTATTTAATTGTAGAATTATTCCTGGAAGAGGTTCATGGCTAGATTTTGAATTTGATCCAAAAGATATTTTATATTTTAGAATAGATCGAAAGAAAAAACTACCAATAACAACAATTTTATATGCTTTAGGTTTTTCAAAAGAAAAAATAATTAATACTTTTTACACAATTGATAAATATACTTATGACGCAAACTCCAAAATGTGGATTACAGATTTTAATCCAGAAAATTATAAGAGACCAATAAAACTATCTTATGATTTAATTGATTCTAAAAATAATAAAAAAGTTCTTTCAAAAGGAGAAAAATTAAATTTTTTAATTGCAAAAAAATTGCAGGAAAAGGGCTTAAAATCTGTTTTGACTTCAAGAGATCAAATCATTGGCAAATACATTACAAGTGATATTAAAAACAAGGCTGGGGAAATAATTATATCAGCAGGTTTTGATATAACAGAAGAACAATTAGATAAAATTATAAATCAAGGCGAGACAAATTTAAGTCTTGTCAATGTTGATCCTATCAATAAAGGACCATATCTTTTGGAAACTCTTAAGACAGATAAAAATTTGACAAAAGAAGATGCATTAGGAGATATTTATAAAGTTTTAAGACCTGGTGAAGCTCCTTCTTTAGAGGTAGCAGAAGATATATTTAATAACTTATATTTCAAAAAAGAGAGATATGATTTATCTGAGGTAGGAAGAGTAAAATTAAATTCTAAATTAAACTTAAATATTAGTAATAAAAAAACAATTCTTAGTACCGATGATATTATTTCAATTATTAAATTTATGTTGGACTTAAGAGATGGCAAAGGCGAAGTAGATGATATAGATCACTTAGGAAATAGAAGAGTAAGATCAGTCGGAGAGTTAGTTGAAAATCAATTTAGAATTGGCCTTTTACGTATGGAAAGAACGGTTAAAGAAAAGATGTCAACTTTCTTAGAGATAGAGTCAGCTATGCCTCAAGATTTAATCAATGCAAAACCAATTACTACATCTTTAAAAGATTTTTTTGCTACATCTCAACTTTCACAGTTTATGGATCAAACAAATCCGCTATCTGAAATAACTCACAAAAGAAGGGTTTCAGCATTAGGACCTGGTGGACTAACTCGAGAAAGAGCTGGTTTTGAAGTAAGAGATGTACATCCAACACATTACGGAAGAATCTGCCCTATAGAAACACCAGAGGGACCCAACATTGGATTAATAAATAGTTTAGCAACTTATTGTAGAGTAAATAAGTTTGGATATATAGAAAGTCCATACAAAAAAGTAGTTAATGGAAAAGTTACTCAAGAGATTAAATATTTATCTGCGATTGAAGAAGAAAAATATACAATTGCTCAAGCTAACTCTCCAATAAAAAGTGATGGCTCTTTTGAGGAAGAATTAGTTGCTTGCAGAAAGAATTTAAATTTTGAATTATCAAATAAAGAAAACATAGATTTTATTGATGTATCTCCAAAACAGCTAGTTTCAGTAGCAGCAGCTTTAATTCCATTTTTGGAAAACGATGATGCTAATAGAGCCTTAATGGGTTCAAATATGATGAGACAAGCTGTTCCTTTATTAAAACCAGAGTCACCATTAGTTGGAACTGGGATTGAGTCAGATGTAGCATTAGACTCTGGAGTAACTATAGTTGCAAAAAGAAATGGAGTAGTAGATAAAATTGACGGAAAAAGAATAGTAGTAAAAGCTACTGAAGTTACTGACTTATCTCAATCAGCAGTAGATATATATAATCTTTCAAAATTTCAAAGATCAAATCAAAATACTTGTATCAATCAAAAACCATTAGTTAAAGTTGGGGATCAAATTAAAAAAGGAGATATAATAGCTGATGGACCTGCAACTAAACTAGGGGAATTAGCTTTAGGAAAAAATGTGACTGTGGCCTTTATGCCTTGGCAGGGATACAATTTTGAGGATTCGATATTAATTTCTGAAAGATGTGTAACAGATGACGTTTTTACTTCAGTTCATATTGAAGAATACGAGTCAATGGCCAGAGATACTAAATTAGGCGCAGAGGAAATTACTAGAGATATACCAAATGTAAGTGAGGAAAGTCTCAGAAATTTAGATGAGTCCGGAATTGTTTACGTCGGTGCAGAAGTAAAACCAGGAGATATATTAGTTGGAAAAGTGACCCCAAAAAGCGAAACTTCCTCTAGTCCAGAAGAAAAACTTCTAAGATCAATTTTTGGTGAAAAAGCAACAGATGTGAGAGACTCTTCATTGAAACTACCATCAGGAAGCGCTGGTGTTGTAATAGATGTTCGTGTTTTTAATAGACATGGGATAGAGAAAGATGAAAGATCTATCGCTATAGAGAGAGCAGAAATTGAGTCAGTTCAAGAAGATAAAAAGGTAGAAGAAGAAATCCTAAATAGAAATATTAAACTAAGAGCCGTTGATTTATTGAATAATCAAAGAATAAATAAACAGTACAAAAATTTAAAGCCTGGAACAACATTAAATTTAAATGATTTTGAAAACCTTACACTTAAAGATTTATGGAAAGTATCTTTTGAAAAACAAGAAATTAACAACAATTTAGAAAAACTGAAAAGTCAATTTGATAGTGCATTTGAAGATATCAAGTTTAGATTTGAAGACAAAGTAAGTAAAATTCAACAAGGTGACGATTTATTACCAACTGTTATGAAGGTTGTAAAAGTTTTTGTTGCAGTAAAAAGAAGACTTATGCCAGGTGATAAAATGGCTGGAAGACATGGCAATAAAGGTGTTGTTAGTAAAATAGTTCCTGTTGAGGATATGCCTTACATGCAAAATGGTAAACCTGTGGATATTGTACTTAATCCACTAGGTGTTCCCAGTCGTATGAATGTAGGACAGATTTTAGAAACTCATTTGGGCTGGTCTTGCTCAGAACTCGGAGAACAAATAAAATTTTATCTTAAAGATTTTGAAACTCAAATCGACAAAATTAAAAACAAATTAAAAGACATTTATGGAAAAGAATATTATGAGCAAGTTATCGCTAAACTTACTAAAAAAGAAATTGCTGAATTAGTACAAAATATTTCTGATGGTGTACCAATTTCCACTCCTGTTTTTGATGGTGCAAGCACAAAAGATATCACAGACATGCTTAATTTAGCTAAATTACCTAATTCTGGACAAACACAACTTTGGAACGGACAAACGGGTGAAATGTTTGATCGGCCAGTTACAGTGGGAATAATTTATATGTTAAAATTAAATCATTTAGTTGAGGATAAAATCCACGCAAGATCTACTGGGCCATATAGTTTAGTAACTCAACAACCATTAGGAGGCAAGGCTCAGCTCGGAGGACAAAGATTCGGTGAAATGGAAGTTTGGGCTTTAGAGGCCTATGGTGCTTCTTACACATTACAAGAAATATTAACTGTTAAATCTGATGATGTTGCTGGAAGAACTAAAGTTTATGAAACTATAGTTAAAGGAAACAACAATTTCGAGTCAGGCGTTCCTGAATCTTTTAATGTATTAGTAAAAGAAATTAGAGCTTTAGGGTTAAACATAGAATTAAATTAGTATGGAAAAAAATATAACAAAAAATATTGATAATCAAAACTTAGTAACTGAAAATAATTTTGATAGTATTAAAATTACTTTAGCTAGCCCAGAAAAAATAAAATCCTGGTCTTACGGAGAAATTAAAAAACCTGAAACTATCAATTACAGAACATTTAGACCAGAGAAAGACGGGTTGTTTTGTTCTCGTATTTTTGGTCCTGTAAAGGATTACGAATGCTTATGTGGTAAATACAAAAGAATGAAATTTAGAGGTATAATATGTGAAAAATGTGGAGTTGAAGTAACAAAATCTAATGTAAGAAGAGAGAGAATGGGACATATAGATTTAGCATGTCCAGTTGCTCACATTTGGTTTTTAAAATCTTTACCTAGCAGAATTTCTTTAGGTATAGACATGAAACTTAAAGAAGTTGAAAAAGTTCTTTATTTTGAAAGCTTTATAGTTATAGAACCAGGATTAACAACCTTAAAAAAGGGCCAACTATTATCGGAGGAGGCTTTACTTAAAGCACAAGATGAATTTGGTGAAGACGCATTTTCAGCTGGGATTGGTGCAGAGGCAGTAAGAGAAATTTTAGTTAACTTAGATCTTCAAAAAGAGCAAAAAAGATTAAGAGAGTCATTAGCTGAAATTAAATCAAAAGTAACTGAAGAGAGGACTATAAAAAGATTAAAATTAATTGAATCTTTTATATCGTCAGGGAATAAACCTGAATGGATGATTTTAACCTCTGTCCCTGTAATTCCTCCAGAGCTTAGACCTCTTGTACCCCTTGATGGAGGAAGGTTTGCAACTTCAGATTTGAATGATCTTTATAGAAGGGTTATTAATAGAAATAATAGATTAAAAAGACTTTTAGATTTAAAAGCTCCGGACATTATAGTAAGAAACGAAAAAAGAATGCTTCAAGAGTCAGTGGATGCATTATTTGACAACGGAAGAAGAGGAAGAGTAATCACCGGCACTGGAAAACGTCCTCTAAAATCTCTAGCAGAAATGCTTAAAGGTAAACAAGGAAGATTTAGACAAAATCTATTAGGTAAAAGAGTTGACTATTCTGGAAGATCTGTGATCGTAGTGGGACCAGAACTGAAGTTACATCAATGTGGTCTGCCAAAAAAAATGGCTTTAGAATTATTTAAACCTTTTTTGTATGCAAGGTTGGATAAATTAGGTTTAGCCACAACTATTAAGCAAGCTAAAAGATTAGTAGAAAAAGAAAAAAGTGAAGTTTGGGACAGTTTAGAACATATAATTAGAGAACATCCAATTTTATTAAATAGAGCACCAACTTTACACAGATTAGGTGTTCAAGCTTTTGAGGCAAAATTGATTGAGGGTAACGCTATTGAATTACATCCTTTAGTTTGTGCAGCGTTTAATGCTGATTTTGACGGAGACCAAATGGCAGTGCATATACCTTTAAGTTTAGAAGCACAGTTAGAAGCCAGAGTGTTAATGATGTCTACAAATAATATTTTAAGTCCATCAAATGGAAAACCAATTATCGTTCCGAGTCAAGATATTGTACTAGGCATATATTATTTATCTCAAGCTGAAGATAATGATAAAAAACCTAAAGGTATTTTTTCAAGTGTAGATGAAATTGAACAAGCCTTAGAAAGTAAATCAATAAGTTTACATTCAAAAATAGTCTCAATTTTTAAAACAATTGATAGTAATGGATTAGAAAAAATTGAAAAATACACAAGCACTGCAGGAAGATTTTTATTAGCAAATTTATTACCAATTAACAAAGATATAAAGTTTAGTCTAGTTAACAGATTATTGACTAAGAAGAATGTTTCAGAGGTAATTGATACAATTTTTAGATACTGTGGACAAAAAGAAACAGTTTTATTTTGTGACAGGATTAAAACATTAGGGTTTAAACATGCATTTAAAGCAGGAATATCTTTTGGAAAAGATGATTTGTTAATTCCTAAAACAAAAGAAAATTTAATAAATAATACTAAAAAAAGAATAGAGGAATATGAAAAGCAATACTCAGATGGCTTAATTACCAGAGGTGAGAAATATAACAAAGTAGTAGATGTATGGTCTAAATGCACAGATACAGTTGCCAATGAAATGATGAAGGAAATTTCATCTGCTGAAAAAGTTTATGAAAATGATAGGATTGAAACAAACTCAGTTTATATGATGGCAGACTCAGGTGCTAGAGGTTCACAAGCTCAGATGAAACAATTAGCTGGTATGAGAGGATTGATTGCAAAACCTTCAGGTGAGATCATTGAAACTCCAATTATTTCAAATTTTAAAGAAGGTTTATCCGTTTTAGAATATTTTAACTCAACTCATGGAGCTAGAAAAGGTTTGGCGGATACAGCTTTAAAAACTGCTAATTCAGGATATTTAACTAGAAGATTATGTGATGTTGCTCAAGATGTTCAAATTACAAAAGCTGAGTGTGATCCTAAAAAAAGATCTTCAGTAACAATTTCTGAAATAATTGAAGGTGGAAATATCTTAGTAAGTTTATCGGAAAGAGTCTTAGGCAGAGTTATAGCTGAAGATATTAAAAATCCTGTCACAGGAGAAGTAATTATTAAAAAAGGTAAATTAATTGATGAATTTGACTGTGAAAAAATAGATGCAGCTGGTGTTAAATCAGTAAATGTTTATTCCGTAATTACATGTGCTTCAACAAGGGGAGTTTGTCAAGTTTGTTATGGTAGAGATTTGGCTAGAGGAAAATTAGTGAGTATTGGTGAAGCAGTTGGCATGATAGCTGCACAGTCTATAGGAGAACCAGGAACACAGCTAACAATGAGAACTTTCCATGTAGGAGGAACTGCTCAAATTAAAGAGGAGTCTCAAATAATTTCGCAAACAAAAGGTAAACTAAATATTATAAATAAAAATCTAATTGAAGACTCGAAAAAAAATATAATAGTTATGGGTCGTAATACACAGTTAAGTATCGAAGACGATAGCGGAAGGCAGTTAGCAATTTATAAAGTAAATTATGGATCAAAATTATTTTTCAAAGATGGTGAAACTATTGAAAAAGGAAAGAAAATAGCTGAGTGGGATCCTTACACGCTTCCTGTAATAGCTGAAACTGGAGGAATTGTAAATTATATGGATCTTACCGAGGGTCTTTCTTTGACAGAGACTCTTGATGACGCTACTGGTCTATCATCTAAGTCAGTCACAGATTGGAAATCATTATCAAAGAATTCAGAATTAAAACCAAGAATTACTTTAAGGGATGATAAAGGAGAGATAATAAAAAAAGCAGATGGAAATGAAGCACGTTACTACTTAGTTCCAGATACAATTTTATCAGTTAAAGATGGTCAAAAAATTTCTGCTGGTGATGTTTTAGCTAGATTACCTAAAGAAACATCAAAAACAAAAGATATAACGGGAGGTCTTCCAAGAGTCGCCGAATTATTTGAAGCCAGAAGACCTAAGGACAGTGCTATTATAGCAGAAAATGATGGTGTTATAGAATTTGGTAAAGAGGTTAGAGGTAAACAAAAAATATCAATTGTTGCGACAAACGGGGAAACTTCGAACTATCTAATACCTAAAGGAAAGCATGTTAATTTCAACCAAGGTGAAAAAATAAAAAAAGGTGAATATTTACTTGATGGAAGTCCAGCACCGCACGATATCCTTAGAATTTTAGGTGTAGAAAAACTAACTGAATATTTTGTTAGTGAAGTTCAAGAAGTATACAGATTACAAGGAGTGGTAATTAATGATAAACATATTGAAACTATAGTTCGTCAAATGCTCAAGAGAGTTGAAATTAAAGATCCTGGTGACTCAGAGTTATTATCGGGTGAAGTAATCGATTTACTTGATATAAATAAAATCAATGATGAATTAAGAAAGCAAAATAAAAAACCTACTGTTTATGAGAGAGTTCTGTTAGGAATAACTAAAGCGTCTCTACAAACTAATTCATTTATTTCAGCTGCATCTTTCCAAGAAACAACTAGAGTATTAACTGACGCGTCCATAAAAGGTAAAACTGACACATTAGAGGGATTAAAAGAAAACGTAATAGTAGGAAGACTAGTACCAGCTGGTACGGGTCTAACAAAAATTGCCTGGGATAAACAAGCTAGGGAACAAGATAAAGCGAGGCTTGAGGAGCTTAAAAAGCAACAACTTGACTCTGAACCAGTGACACCCGAACAAACAGCTTAAAATAAAGCAAAATAGTGAATAAATACTTGCATTTTACAAGTAGGGAATATTGACTTTTGTCAATTCGATGTTAGTTTACGGCACATTTTGAATGTTAGAAGTAAGACGGTATATAGTCTTAAACACTAACAATAAAAAGCATCCAGGCTATTTTACTTCAGCTTTCAAAATACATTTATGCCAACAATTAATCAGTTGATTAAAAAAAGTAGGGTTAAACCTGTCTCACGTAATAAGGTTCCTGCCTTAGAAAAACAACCTCTTAAAAGGGGCGTGTGTGTAAAAGTTTATACAACTACACCAAAAAAACCTAACTCAGCTTTAAGAAAAGTAGCGAGAGTTAGGCTATCAAATGGATTTGAAGTTACCGCATATATTCCAGGTGAAGGTCATAATTTACAAGAGCACTCAGTGGTATTACTGAGAGGAGGTAGAGTTAAAGACTTACCAGGAGTTCGATATCATATATTAAGAGGAAATCTTGACACCCAAGGCGTGGCAAATCGTAAACAGAGAAGATCACTTTACGGAGCAAAAAAACCAAAATAATTTTATGTCTAGAAAAAGAAAAGCACCAGTACGAAAAGTGTATCCTGACCCAAAATTTCAGTCTGAGGTAGTTTCCAAATTTATTAATTCAATAATGTATGATGGAAATAGATCAACTGCAGAAAAAATTCTTTATGATGCACTTGATAAAATTAAATCAAAAAATAAAGAAGACCCGTTAAAAATTTTTAATACCGCAATAAGCAATGTTAAACCTAATTTAGAATGTAGATCAAGAAGAGTTGGTGGTGCCACATATCAAGTTCCAGTCGAGGTAAAATCTAAAAGAGCACAAGCTTTAGCTTTAAGATGGTTAATGGATGCTACGAGAAAAAGAAAAAATAAAACAATGGCTGATAAATTATATGCAGAAATCTTAGATGCATCGCAAAATAAAGGTTCCGCTATAAAAAAAAGAGATGACACTCACAAAATGGCAGAAGCAAACAAAGCATTTGCCCACTTTAGATGGTAATTAATTATGGCTACTAAATACACTTTAGATAAATATAGAAACATAGGTATCATGGCTCATATAGATGCTGGTAAAACTACTACCACCGAAAGAGTTTTATATTACACAGGCAAAAGTCATAAGATAGGCGAAGTGCACGATGGTGCCGCAACTATGGATTGGATGGAACAAGAGCAAGAAAGAGGAATAACTATTACTTCAGCAGCCACAACATGTTTTTGGAGAGACCATCGAATAAATATTATAGATACACCAGGGCACGTAGATTTTACAATTGAAGTAGAAAGATCTTTAAAAGTTTTAGATGGAGCTGTTGCCGTATTTGATGGCGTGGCCGGTGTCGAACCTCAATCCGAAACAGTATGGCGTCAAGCAGATAAATATAAAGTCCCTAGAATCTGTTTTGTAAACAAACTTGATAGAACAGGTGCTGATTTTTATAGATGTGTCGAGATGATTAAAGAAAGGTTGGGATGTAATCCTTTGGTATTACAAATACCTATCGGTTCTGAAGCAGATTTAAAAGGTGTTGTCGATTTGGTTAAAATGAAAGGTGTGGTTTGGCAAAATGAGGATCTAGGTGCAAAATTTGAATATGTTGATATTCCTGCTGATTTAAAAGAAAAAGCAGACAAATATAGAAAAGATTTAGTAGAGGCAGCTGTTGAACAAGATGAAAAACTCATGGAAACATATCTTGACGGAAAAGAACCCTCAGAGGCAGATTTAATAAAATGTATTAGAAAAGGAACTTTAAGTTTTAATTTTGTACCAATAACAACTGGATCCGCATTTAAAAATAAGGGTGTTCAACCTTTATTAGACGCAGTAATCGATTATCTACCTAGCCCAAAAGATATTGGGTCAATAGAAGCAACCAAAATAAACTCTGAGGAAAAATTACAAATGAAATTTGAAGATAGTGAACCATTTTCAGCTTTAGCTTTTAAAGTTGCCAACGATCCGTTTGTTGGATCTCTTACATTCATTAGAATTTATTCTGGTAAACTGCAGGCTGGAACATCAGTTTATAACTCTTCAAAAGAAAAAAGTGAGAGAGTAGGGCGAATGCTATTAATGCACGCAAACAGTAGAGAAGATATTAAGGAGGCTACAACAGGGGACATAGTTGCCTTAGCTGGTTTAAAACATACAATTACTGGGCACACCTTGTGTGACGAAAAAAAACAAATTTTGCTAGAACCTATGGAATTTCCTGATCCAGTTATAGAAATTGCTGTAGAACCTAAAACAAAAGCTGACCAAGAAAAAATGGGTGAAGCTCTTAACAGACTGGCTAAAGAAGATCCCTCTTTCAGAGTTACTTCTGATGAAGAGTCAGGTCAAACAATAATAAAAGGTATGGGTGAGCTTCATTTAGACATTATTGTTGATCGGATGAAAAGAGAATTTAAAGTTGAA
The DNA here is from genome assembly GCA_028408795.1 of Candidatus Pelagibacter sp. The sequence goes on along the minus strand of JAOOLP010000011.1, from coordinate 14,305 downwards.
GCAAATGTAGGTGCACCGCAAGTAGCTTATAGAGAAACAATTTTAAGCCCTTCAGAAGTTACTTATATACACAAAAAGCAAAGTGGTGGCTCTGGTCAATTTGCTAAAGTAACTTTAAGTGTTGAACCTTTAGAACCAGGTAAAGGTAGAGAAGTTGAAAATAAGATTAAAGGTGGTGCGATACCAAAGGAATTTATTCCGGGTGTAGAAAAAGGAGTACTTAGCGTAGCAGATAGTGGAATATTAGCTGGTTTCCCGGTTATAGATTACAAAGTTACAATTTTAGACGGATTACATCACGATGTGGACTCAAGTGTCCTAGCATTCGAAATAGCATCAAGAATGTGTTTCAGAGAGGCATGTAATAAAGCAACTCTAAAGTTGTTGGAACCTATGATGAAAGTAGAAGTTGTAACGCCAGAGGATTTTATGGGTGATGTAATAGGAGATTTAAACAGTAGAAGAGGTCAGGTAGCTTCAACTGAAGCAAGAGGAAACGCGACTGCAATTCAGGCAACTGTTCCTTTAGCAAATATGTTTGGTTATATAAACAACTTACGTTCGTCCACTCAAGGAAGGGCACAATATACAATGCAATTTAGTCATTACGATAAAGTTCCTCAAAATGTACAGGATGAAGTAACAAAAAAATTAGCTTAATTATGGAAAATCAAAATATAAGAATACATTTAAAAGCATACGATAACAAAATTTTAGATCTATCTACTGAGGAGATAGTTAATACAGCTAAAAGAACTGGAGCACAGGTCAAAGGTCCAATTCCTTTGCCTACAAGAATTGAAAGATATACAGTTTTAAGATCTCCTCATATTGATAAAAAAAGTAGAGAACAATTTGAGTCAAGAACTCATAAAAGACTTATAGATATAATTGAACCAACACCTCAGACCGTCGAAGCTTTAATGAAATTAGACTTAGCTTCTGGGGTAGATATAGAAATAAAAATATAAAAATGAGCTTAGGATTAATAGGAACAAAAATTGGAATGACACGTGAGTTCATGAAAAGTGGTCAGTCTATACCTGTTACAGTAATTAAAGTTGAGAAAGGAAGAGTTTTAGACATCATTAGTAGTGATAAACGAGGTTACAATGCAATAAAAGTTGGATTTTTTAAACTAAAAAATTCAAAACTAACAAAACAAATGAAGGGTTATTTTGCAAAAAAAAATACAGAACCTAAAAGAATTTTAAAAGAATTTAGAGTTGAAAAAATTGATCAGTATAAAGAGGGGAATGAGTTTGGATTAGAAATTTTAAAAGATAAAAAGTTTGTAGATGTAAAATCCAAAACAATTGGTAAGGGATTTGCTGGGGTAATGAAAAGATGGAATTTTGGAGGTTTAAGGGCTTCACATGGTGTGTCAGTCTCTCATAGATCTCACGGTTCGACAGGACAAAGACAAGATCCAGGAAAAGTTTTCAAAGGAAAAAAAATGGCTGGACATATGGGCGATAAATTAAGAACAATGTTGAATTTAGAAATAATCAAATCCGACATGGATAATAATCTTATTTATCTAAGAGGTTCAATACCTGGTTCCAAAAATACTACAGTTTATATTAGAGAGTCTATCAAAAACATAAGTAAAAAAACCGTTTTAGAAAAATATGAAGCTAAAGTTAAAAAGGCGCAAGCAACAAAAGGAAAAAAATAAATGAAATTTCCGGTATTAAATATTGATGGTTCAAAATCTGAGTCCATAGAAGTTTCTGATAAAATAGTTAAGTTAAAAGTAAATCATAAGCTTATTAAATTTGTTATAGATTGGCAGTTAAATCACGCAAAACCAAGAGTGGCAAAAACAAAGCAAAGAAATCAGATTAGAGGATCGACAGTAAAAATTGTAGCACAAAAAGGTAGTGGAGGAGCTCGTCATGCAAGTAGAAAAGCACCAATATTTGTTGGTGGCGGTATCGCACACGGACCAAAAGGCTCTGTATATAAAATAAAAAAGATTAATAAAAAAGTTAGAAAATTAGCTTTTGCTCAAACTTTGTCAAAAAAAAATTCAGATAAAAAATTACATATTCTTGCTGATGTTAAAAAAGAGATTAAAAAAACAAAAGAATTTAATAAATTTCTTTTGAACAACAAGCTTGAAAACGTTTTAATTATTTCAGATATAGGGTCACTTAAAAATATAAATAAATCTGCTAGAAACATAAAAAACGTTAAATTAATAAATGAAATCGGTGCCAACATTTATGATCTTTTAAAATATAAAAACATCATAATGACATCCACATCTGTAAAGAATATACAAAATAGGATTTTAAATGAAAAAAATTAATCACATTGACTCAATACGAAGCCCTATAATTACTGAAAAAGCCACTATTTTATCTGAGCAGAACAAAACTGTATTTAAAGTTCATAAAGGTGCCGACAAAAAAACAATTAAAAAAAATATTGAAAAATTATTTAAAGTAAATGTGATTAAAGTAAATATTATAAATAGAAAATCAAAATTAAAAATGAGGCAAGGAAGAAAAACTTATAAAAGTGGATATAAAAAAGCAATTGTAACATTGAAAAAAGGTCAAAGTATTGATCTCACTACAGGAATATAATTATGGCACTTAAAACTTTTAAACCTTACACTAAATCTACTAGAGGCACTGTAGTTGTAGATAAAAGTTCATTATGGAAAGGATCTCCGTATAAGCCTCTTACAAAAGGTCAAAACTTTACAGGAGGAAGAAATAATTATGGAAGAATTACCTCAAGACATATGGGAGGCGGTTCTAAGCACAAATTTAGAATAGTAGATTTCTTTAGAAAAAAGAAAAATATAACAGCAACAGTGGAGAGAATAGAGTATGATCCAAATAGAACAGCATACATTGCTTTACTAACATATGATGATAAAGAAAAATCATATATTATTTGCCCACAAGGCCTTAAACAAGGTGATAAAGTTATCTCTGGAAAAAATGTAGAAATAAAAATTGGCAATTCGCTAGAATTAAAAGATATACCACCTGGTACACTTATACATAATGTGGAACTTATACCAGGCAATGGGGGAAAATTAGCGAGATCAGCTGGTTCTTCAATAACTTTATCAGGTTACGATGGAGATTATGCTATTTTAAGACTATCTTCAGGCGAATCCAGAAAAGTAAATAGCAGTTGCATCGCTACTATAGGTGTAGTTTCGAACCCAGATCAAAAAAATATTAAAATTGGTAAAGCCGGAAGGAATAGATGGAGAGGAAAAAGACCTCAAACACGTGGTGTTGCTATGAATCCAGTTGACCATCCTCATGGTGGAGGTGAAGGAAAAACTTCAGGTGGTAGAAGTCCTGTTTCTCCTTGGGGGCAATCAGCTAAAGGATTAAAGACAAGAAGACCAAAAAGGAGTGATAAATTAATTATAACAAGAAGGAAAAAAAGAAAATAATGACTAGATCTGTTTGGAAAGGTCCCTTTGTGCATCCAAGTTTATTAAAAAAAATTGATAAACTTAAAGATACACCTAATAAAAAACCTATTAAAACTTGGTCAAGAAACTCGACAATTATTCCAGATTTTGTAGGCCATAGTTTTATGATTCATAATGGTAAAACATTTATTCCAATAACTATATCTGAAGAAATGGTTGGACATAAACTTGGTGAATTTGCACCTACTAGAACTTTTAAAGGTCATACACCAGCTGATAAAAAAGCTGCAGCTGTAGCATCAACTGCTGCTGCTCCAGCAAAACCAGGAGGCTCAGGTGCAAAAAAATAATTCATTGATTAAAGCAGTAAATAAAAATGTGAGATGTAGTCCTAGAAAGTTGTCTTTGGTTTGTAATTTTATTAAAGGTAAAAAAGCTGACTTAGCTTTAAGAGATCTGGAGTTCTCTAGAAAAAGAATTGCCAAAGACGTAAGCAAAACAGTGAAATCGGCTATATCAAATGCAGAAAACAATAATCAATATGATATAGATAATTTATTCGTTAAAGAGGCCTATGTTGGTAAATCTTTGGTTATGAAAAGATTTAGACCTAGAGCCAAAGGTAGAGCTAGTCCTATAAAAAAACCATTTAGCAGGATTACAATTATTTTAGAAGAAAAAAAAATAAAAAAGGGAAATAAATAATGGGACAAAAAATTAATCCAATTGGCTTGAGACTAGGCATTAATAGAGGATGGGACTCTACTTGGTTTGCAAAGAAAAAAGATTTTGGAAAATATCTAATAGAAGACTTTAAGATAAGAAATTATATTAAAAAGAATATAATAAACTCGGGTGTATCAGAAATTATAATAGAAAGATCATCTAAAAAATGTATTGTATCAATTCATACCTCTAGACCGGGATTTGTTATTGGTAAAAAGGGAGCTGATATAGAAAAAATTAAAAAAAATATAATAAAGATTATTGAAAGTGATGATGTGAATGTAAATATTAAAGAAATTAAAAAACCAGAACTTAATTCTAATTTAGTAGCTGAAAATATTGCACAGCAACTGGTTAAGAGAATAGCCTATAGACGTGCTATGAAAAGAGCAATGCAGTCTGCCATGAGATTAAATGCAAAAGGTATAAAAGTTATGCTAAGTGGAAGACTTGCTGGAAATGAAATAGCAAGGACGGAATGGTTAAGAGAAGGAAGTATTCCATCTCATACTCTGAGAGCAGATATAGATTATGGTTTTGCAGAAGCGTTAACTACATATGGAATAATAGGAGTAAAAGTTTGGATTTATAAAGGTGAATTAATGGCAAAAGATGTCGACAAAGAAAAAAAAGAAAGGGTGAAAAGTGCTTCAACCAGTAAGAACTAAATATAGAAAAGCTTTTAAAGGCAGAATACACGGTAAAGCTTCCAGAGCTATAAAACTAAACTATGGTCAATTTGGACTTAAAGCGATTGAGCCTGAAAGAATTATAGGTAAACAAATTGAAGCAGCAAGAGTTGCTCTAACACGATATATGAAAAGAACTGGTAAAGTATGGACAAGAATATTTCCAAATATCCCTGTTTCAAAAAAACCAACCGAAGTAAGAATGGGAAAAGGAAAAGGATCACCAGAGTATTATGCTTGCAGAGTTAAACCTGGAAGAATAATTTTTGAAGTTGATGGAGTAACTGAAGATGTTGCTAGAATAGCACTATACAAAGCATCAGCGAAATTACCTATAAAAACAAAATTTATTAAAAGATAAGATTATGAAGAAAAAAAAAGAAGATAAAAAATTGACCAAAGACCAGGCTGAAAGAAAAATTCTTACTTTAAAAAAAGATCTATTTAATATTAGATTTAAAAAAATTAATAATCAGGTTGAAAATTCAGCTCAATATAATGAAATAAAAAAAGATATAGCCAGACTATATACAACTGTAAAGAATTCAAAATGAGTAAAAAAATTTTAAAAGGTATAGTTACAAGTGCAAAAAACAACAAAACTATAGTTGTTGAAGTAACAAGAAAATTTAAACATCCTTTTTATGAGAAAGTAATTAAAAGAACAAAAAAATATCATGCACATGATGAAACTAATAAAATTAAAGAGGGAGAGACAGTTTCCATAATTGAGTGCAAACCTTTTTCTAAAAAAAAAACATGGCAGGTAATGAATAAATGATTCAAGTACAAACAGAATTGATGGTTGCAGACAATACCGGAGCAAAAAGAGTGGAATGCATTAAAGTGTTGGGAGGATCAAAAAGAAGATATGCATCCGTAGGTGACTTAATAGTGATTAGCGTTAAAGATGCGATACCTAAAGGAAAAGTTAAGAAGGGAGCTGTGCACAAAGCTGTAGTTGTAAGAACAAGAAAAGAAATTTACAGGGACGATGGATCAAAAGTTCAATTTGATACTAACGCAGTTGTATTAACAGATGAAAAAGGTGAGCCAATTGGAACTAGAATTTTTGGACCAGTTACAAGAGAACTTAGAACAAGAGGACATACAAAAATTATCTCTCTTGCGCCGGAGGTACTTTAATATGATAGTTAAAAAAGGAATGCAGGTAAAGGTTATTTCCGGAAAAGACAAAGGCAAAACAGGTGAAATTTTAGAAATTGATAGAAAATTAAAAAGATTAAAAATCAAATCAATAAATATGATTAAAAAACATCTAAAACCTACAAAAGAGAACAAAGGTGGCATTATTTCAAAAGAAAATTTCATACATTTATCAAATGTTAAAAATGTAGATCAAAATAAAAAAGAAAAAAAGATAGCAGGTAAAAAATGATACCAAGATTGAAAATATCATATGAAAAGGAAATTATTAGTAAATTAGCTAATAAATTAAATTTAAAAAATAAACATGAAGTACCTAAAGTATCTAAAATTATTTTAAATATGGGCTTGGGTGAAGATGCCTCAGATAGCAAAAAGTTAAAAGCTTGTGTTGAAGACATGTCTTTGATAACAGGCCAAAAACCAGTTATTACAAAGTTCAAAAAATCAATTTCAAATTTCAAAACAAGACAAGGCTCAAATGCTGGAATTAAAGTTACTCTGAGGTCTAATAAAATGTATGAGTTTATTGACAGACTAGTTAATATTGCCCTCCCAAGAATAAAAGATTTTAGAGGTTTAACACCTAAAGGGATTGATAACTCCAATAATTACTCATTTGGTATCAAAGAGCACATAATATTTCCCGAAGTTAATTTTGACAAAGTAGATAAAATCAGAGGTTTAGATATTACTATAGTGACAACAAGTAAAAATAAAGAAAGTACTCTAGAATTATTAAAAGAATTTAATTTTCCGTTAATCAACAAAAAGAACTGAGGTAAAAAATGGCTAAAACTAGTGCAATACAAAAAAATCTAAAACGAATGAAGTTAGTTAAAAAGTATGCGAAAAAGAGAGCAGCTCTCAAAAAAATTATTAAGAATAAAAAACTAGAGTTATCTGAAAGATTTGCAGCTCAATTAAAATTAAATAAATTACCAAAAAACTCTTCTAAAATAAGAATTAGAAATAGATGTGAAGTCTCTGGTAGACCTCACGGTGTTTATAGAAAATTAAAAATATCTAGAATAGCCTTAAGAGATATGGCTTCTTCAGGCAAAATTCCGGGTATAACTAAATCAAGCTGGTAGGAGGAATATGACATTAACAGACCCAATAGGTGATATGTTTTCAAGAATTAGAAACGGTCAATTAAGATCGTTAAACTCAGTTGATATACCTTCGTCCAATTTCAGACAAAACATATTAAAAATTCTAAAAAATGAGGGTTATATTAAAGATTACTTTATTGAGAAAACTGAAAATAATAAAATAACTCTAAAAATAAATTTAAAATATTATGAGGGTTATCCAGTTATCAAAGAAATTAAAAGAATTTCTAAACCAGGTAGAAGAATTTATTCAAGAGCTAATAGCATTCCAAAAGTAATGAATGGACTTGGACTAGCAATTCTATCTACACCAAAAGGTGTAATGTCAGACACAGATGCTAGAAAAAATAATGTTGGTGGTGAAATAATTTGTAGGGTGTTTTAATGTCAAAAATTGGAAAGAAAAATATAATGGTGCCAAAAGAGTCTTCAGTCAAGATTGAAGGCAGTAATCTTGTGATAAGCGGCCCCAAAGGTACTAAGTCATTAACTATTAATGATAAAATTTTTACTTCCAAGCTTAATGAAAAAAATGAATTTCAACTTTTACCTTTAAATAAAAAAGTTGATAAAAAAACTAGCATAATGTGGGGCACGTATAGAAGTCTTATAAATAATGCCATTAGGGGCGTTTCACAGGGCCACGAAAAAATATTACAGTTAAGTGGAGTTGGGTTTAGAGCTAGTATAAAAGGGGAAAACTTAAATTTGCAGATAGGATTTAGTCATGATGTTAATTTTAAGATCCCAAAAGACATCAAAATTACAGTTGAGAAGCAAACATTAATTAAAATCAGTGGTGTTGATAAGGACTTAGTTTCAAAAACATCTGCTGATATAAAAGGATTGAAACCTGTTGAACCATATAAGGCAAAAGGAATTACTGAAAAAGGTCAATTTATCTTGAGAAAAGAGGGTAAGAAAAAATAAATGAAAAAAATAAATAACAAAATAAAAAGAAAATTAAGAAATAGAAAAAAACTTAAGTCAGTTAATACTAATAAATATCGTATTTCTGTTACAAAATCTCTTAATAACTTTTTTGCTCAAATAATCGATGATAAGTCAAAAAAAACATTAGTATCTGCTTCATCAATAGAAAAAGAGTTCAAAAAAAATAAATCAAAAAAGATTGAAAAATCAAATTTAATAGGGGAAATTTTAGCAAAAAGAGCAAAAGAAAAAAAAATTAACGAAGTATATTTTGACAGAGGTGAATATAAGTATCATGGTAGAATAAAAGCTTTTGCAGAAACACTTAGAAAGAATGGATTAAAATTTTGATATGGTTGATATAAAAAAAACAGAGAGCGATATTAAAGAAAAATTAGTAGCTATTAACAGAATTACTAAGGTTGTTAAGGGAGGTAGAAGATTTGGTTTTGCTGCACTAGTTGTAGTTGGCAATCAAAAAGGTTCTGTTGGAATTGGACAAGGTAAGTCTAAACAAGTTCCTGATGCGATAAAAAAGGCTACCGAAGTAGCTAAAAGAAATTTAATACAAATACCACTAAAAGAGGGAAGAACTCTTCACCATGATGTAAAAGGGAAAAATGGTTCGGGAAAAGTATTTATGAGATCAGCTCCAGCAGGAACAGGTATCATAGCAGGAGGGGCTATTCGATCAGTTTGTGAGGTTTTAGGAGTTCAAGATGTTGTTGCAAAATCTTTAGGCTCATCTAATCCGCACAACGTATTGAAGGCTTGTGTTAATGGACTAAGATCACAAAATTCACCTAAAATTTTATCAGCAATAAGAGGAAAAAAAATATCTGATATTATTGTTAAAAGAGAGGCAAAATAATGGAACTAAATAATTTAATTAAAAACAATAAAAACAAAATTAGAGTAGGTAGAGGCATTGGTTCTGGTAGAGGTAAAACATCTTCTAGAGGTCATAAAGGTCAAAAATCTAGATCAGGTGTTGCCATAAAGAGTTTTGAGGGTGGTCAAATGCCCTTATATAGGCGTTTACCTAAAAGAGGATTTAAAAATTTTAATAAATCGAACACAGCTATATTAAACCTATCAAGCATACAGGGCATTATAGAAAAAAAGAAAAGTACCTCTATTGATTTGTTATCTTTAAAAAAAAGCAAAATAATTAATAAAAACTTTTCAAAATTAAAAATTTTGGGAGCCGGTGAATTAAAAACTAAAATAGATATTACTGCTCATTATGCATCTAAACAAGCGCAGGAAAAAATAGCTAAATTAGGTGGAAAAATTAATATAATTAAAAAATAGCCAATTATGTCTAGTGAAAGCCTTAACACAACAGGAGCCTTTAGTCAGGCAAAAGATTTAAAAAATAGAATACTATTTACAATTTTACTTCTCATAGTTTACAGGTTAGGTACTTACGTTCCATTGGCAGGAATAGATCCTCTTGCCTTGAAAGAAATAATGTCTTCAAGTCAAAAAGGTTTACTCGGTATGTTCAATATGTTTTCAGGTGGTGCAGTAACAAGAATGGCTATATTTGCGTTAGGGATCATGCCATATATTTCTTCCTCTATAATAGTTCAATTATTAACAGGTGTTTCTGATTATTTTAAAAGTTTAAAAGAACAAGGTGAAATGGGAAGAAAAAAAATAACACAAATAACAAGATATGGAACTGTATTAATCGCAGCATTACAAGGTTATGGTGTATCCGTAGGTTTAGAAAATGCAGGCAATCTAGTAATAGAACCAGGATTGTCATTTAGGATTATTACAACAATCTCATTAGTAGCTGGTACAACTTTTTTAATGTGGTTAGGAGAACAAATAACTTTAAGGGGAGTTGGTAATGGTATTTCATTAATAATTTTTTCAGGAATTGTTGCTGAAATTCCAAGAGCATTAGCTTCCACGTTTGAATTAGGAAGAACAGGTGCATTGTCAGCTCTTATGATAGTTGGAATATTTATTTTAGTTATTTTACTTGTTTTGTTTATTGTTTTCTTTGAGAGAGCTATGAGAAAAATTTTAGTAAATTATCCTAAAAGACAGGTAGGAAACAAAATGTACGGGGGAGAGTCATCTCATCTCCCATTGAAGATAAATACTGCCGGAGTAATTCCAGCAATATTTGCATCAGCACTATTGTTGTTGCCAATTACACTCACAAATTTTGGTTTTGCTGAGTCAGACTTATCAATAAAGATATCTTCAATGTTTACTCAAGGCCAACCTTTGTACATGTTATTGTATGCGTCAGGAATAATTTTTTTCTCTTTTTTTTATACATCTATTGTCTTTAATCCAAAAGAGACAGCTGAAAATTTAAGAAAATATGGTGGCTATATTCCAGGAATAAGACCAGGTGAGAGAACAGCTGAATATATTGAAACCATTCTAATTAGATTAACCACAGTGGGATCAATGTATTTAACTTTTGTGTGTTTAATGCCTGAATTTTTAATTGCTAAATACCCTATACCTTTTTATTTAGGAGGAACATCTATCTTAATAGTTGTGGTAGTCGCTATGGATACAGTTACGCAAGTGCAAACAAGATTAATGAGCTCACAATACGAATCTTTAATCAGAAAGACTAAATTTGGAAAATAATTAGTTTTATGAATCTAATTATATTTGGTCCTCCAGGAGCCGGTAAAGGAACTCAGTCTAATTTTATTGCTAAGAAATTTAAATTATTTCAGCTTTCAACTGGTGACATTTTAAGAGATCAAATAAAAAAAAAAACTGATTTAGGAATAAAAATTTCACCTATAATAAGCGCCGGTTCTTTTGTTTCAAATAAAATAGTTTCTGAATTAATTGAAAAATACATCAAGGACGAGAGATATAAAAACCAAATTATATTTGATGGTTATCCAAGAAGCTTAGAACAGGTAAAAAATTTAGAAAGTTTATTAATAAAATATAAGCAAAAAATTGACTTAGTTTTAAAACTTAATGTAAGTCTTGAGACGATTAAAAAACGAATTTTTGAAAGAAGAACTATAGAAAAAAGAACCGACGATTACGAAGAGATAGCAATAAAAAGGTACAAAACTTATGAGAGCTCTACAGAACCAGTGATCGAATATTATAATAAATTGAATTTAGTAAAACTGATCGATGGAGAGAGGTCTATAGATCAAATTAATAAAGAAATTAGCGATATTATTGCACTTATATAGAGTTGACATTAAATAATTAGGCAATATAAATACGGCTTTGGAACTTTAACTCATTATAATATGGCTCGAATAGCAGGAATAAATATTCCACAAAACAAAGTTGTAAGTATAGCTCTAACTTATATTCATGGTATTGGACCTTACTCTTCAAAGAAGATTTGTGAAAAATTAGAAATACCAGCTTCAAAAAGAGTTAACGAATTAAGCGAGGAACAAGTTTTAAAAATCAGAGAGTTTATCGATGCTAATCATAAAGTAGAGGGGGATCTCAGAAGAGAAACATCAGTTAATATTAAAAGACTTGTTGATTTAGCATGTTACAGAGGTACTAGACATAAAAAAAAACTACCAGTTAGAGGCCAAAGAACTCAGTGTAATGCTAGGACACGAAAAGGTAAAGCTATAGCAATTGCAGGAAAGAAATTAACACCACTTAAAAAATAGTTAAGAGATTTAATGATAAAAAAAGTAGAAAAAACAGAGAAGAAAGTTGAAGCAAAAAAAAACGAAGTAGTTAAAAAAGAAAGCTCTTTTAAAAAGAAGAAAAAAATAAAAAAAAACATTACCTCAGGTATTGCTTACGTTTACTCAACATTCAATAATACAATTATATCTATAGCAGATGAAAGTGGTAATGTCGTTTCATGGTCATCAGCAGGTGCGAAAGGATTTAAAGGTTCAAGAAAATCTACTCCATATGCTGCTCAAGTTGCAGCTGACGATGCTGGTGCTAAAGCTTTTGAGCAAGGCTTAAGAACTTTAACTGTTGAAGTTAAAGGACCTGGCTCAGGTCGTGAAACTGCATTAAGATCTTTGCAATCTAGAGGTTTTAAAATTTTATCCATCACAGACAAAACACCTATGGCACATAATGGAGCAAGACCACCTAAAAGAAGGAGAGTATAATGCAAACAACATCAAATATAATCGATAAGAATTGGAAAGCTTTGATTAAACCAAACAAGCTTGAGATAACAAGCAACGAGGATAAAACTATAGCTAAGGTTATAGCTGAACCATTAGAAAAAGGTTTTGGACAAACTATTGGAAATTCTTTAAGAAGAATATTATTATCATCTATCCAAGGAGCAGCAGTAACTGCTATACAAATTGATGGAGTATTACATGAGTTTTCATCAATTAAAGGAGTTAGAGAAGATGTTACAGATATAGTTTTAAATGTAAAAAATTTAGCCATCAAATCTAATTCAACTAGTCCAAAAAAAATAATTTTAGATATTAAAGGTCCTAAAGAAGTAAAAGCGAAAGATATAACTTTAGTTCCAGAAATAGAAATTTTAAATCCTGAACAAACAATTTGTAACTTAGATGAAAAAACTAATTTTCATATGGAATTAATGATAAGCACAGGTAAAGGTTATGTATCAGCACCCAAAAATAAATCTGAGGATAGTCCTTTAGGATTGATTTCAATTGACTCTTTGTTTAGCCCTGTAAAAAAAGTATCTTTTTCCGTTGATAATACGAGAGAAGGTAGTGCATTAGATTATGATAAATTAGTTATGACTGTTGAAACCAACGGAACAGTTGCAGCAGAGGATGCGATTGCTTATTCAGCGAGGATATTTCAGGATCAGTTAGCTATGTTTGTAAATTTTGATGATCCACAAGAAATTGTTAAAGAGGTAAAATCAGCTGAACCAGAATTTAATAGAAATTTGTTAAAGCGTGTTGAAGAGCTTGAGCTTTCAGTAAGATCAATGAATTGTCTAAAAAATGATAATATAATTTATATAGGTGATTTAGTTCAAAAAACAGAACCAGAAATGTTAAGAACACCTAATTTTGGAAGAAAATCATTAAATGAAATTAAAGAAGTTCTAAATACAATGTCTTTATATTTAGGTATGGAAATACCAAATTGGCCACCTGACAATATAGCTGAGTTATCAAAAAAACTAGAGGAAAATAACTATTAATGAGGCACGGAGTTGGTTACAGAAAGTTAAACAAAACTAGCGAACACAGAAAAGCTATGTTTAAAAATATGCTTAATTCTTTAATCAAATACGAGCAAATAATTACGACTTTGCCTAAAGCCAAGGAACTAAAACCGCAAATTGATAAATTAATAACTATAGGAAAAAAAAATATATTAAGTAATAAAAAGAAACTTTTTTCAAAACTTCAGAATAAACAATCTGTTTCAAAAGTTTTTGATGAATTATCAAAAAGATATAATGCTAGAAAGGGAGGTTACTCAAGAGTTCTAAAAGCAGGTTTTAGAACAGGTGATGATGCGCCTATGGCAGTTATTGAATTAGTTGACAGAAATCCAGAAGCTAAAAAAGTTGATAAACCAAAAAAAGTTGAAGAAAAAGATAAGTCAAAGGAAAAAGAAGCTAAACCAAAAGTAGCAACTAAATAATTTTAGTTCTATATGTATAAGTCTTATACAGTTGAAAAAGATTATAGTAATTCTCGATTTGATAGATGGTTTAAAACAAAGATTATTGATCTTCCACAATCTTTGATACAAAAGATTATTAGATTAAAAAAAGTAAAAATAAATAAAAAAAAAATAAAAACATCTTACCGACTTCAGATCGGTGATAAAATAGAAGTATTTGATATTTCAAAATTTACACCTAATAATAAAAAAAAAGTTATAAAGTATAAGGCTTCAAAAAAAGAGCTCAATTCATATGAAGATTTTATTATAGAAAATAATGATAATTTTGTAGTGATAAATAAGCCTGCTGGTATAGCTGTTCAATCTGGAACTAAATCATTTAGAAATATAATAGATGTACTTAAAGACACAAAATTTTTTTTAAATAAAACACCATATATAGTCCACAGATTGGACAAGGAAACTTCTGGTGTGATGATAGTTGCTAAGTCAAGGGAATATGCTCAATTATTTACTTCTCTATTTAGAATTAGAAAAATACACAAAACTTATATAGCTTTAACTCATGGAAATATTTCAAAAAATAAACTTATTTTAAAAGATAATTTAATTTTGTTTGAAAAAGGAAAAAAAATAATTCAAAAGGCAATTTCAAATCTTAGGGTAATAAAGTCATCAGATAATTACACTTA
>JAOOLP010000010.1 GCA_028408795.1 Candidatus Pelagibacter sp. | reverse complement strand
CTTTAAAAGTAAAAATCACATCTTTAGGATAATGGCTACCATCATCAATTATAATATCAAATTTATTGTATTTATTTTTTAACTCAATTAAAAAAGATTTATTACTTTGTGAACCACGATGAAAAAAGATATTTTTCTTTAATAATTTCCTTTTTTTTAAATTAATATCTTTAATATCAATTCCAATTATTTTTGAATATCTAAAATTATGTTTAAGGAGCCTCGAACAAAATTCTTTTAAAAAACACGAAATAATTCTTCATATTAATGATGGATCAGATGGAACTTTAGATTTCATTAAAAATAAAGATTTCAAATTTACTTATTCTAAAGAAAATTTGGGTTTATGTACTTCAATAAATTCCGCAGCTAAATTATCCAATTCTAAGTATATTCTTTATTCGCACGACGATATGTACTTCTGTCCTTTATGGGACAAAATTTTGTTAGATGAAGTCAATAACCTCGGTCATGATAATTTTTATTTATCAGGAACAATGATTGAACCTTTTACAGGTCATATCACTTTCAATTGCGGAACAAACATAAAATCTTTTGACGAAAAAAAACTTCTGAAAAATTATCAAAACGTAAATTTTTATGATCATCAAGGATCCCATTTTGCTCCACATTTGGTTTCCAAAAAAATTTGGGATTTAGTTGGTGGTTTTAGCGAAGAATTTAACCCAGGTATTGGATCTGATCCTGATTTTAATATGAAGTTGTGGAATAAAGGAATTAGAGTTTTTAAAGGTATTAATAATTTCAAGGTTTATCATTTCAGTTCTTTGACTACTAGAAAAAAACCAAATTTAATTCAAAATAAAGGTGACAAAACTTTTTTAAAAAAATGGGGTATAACAACCAAGTTCTTTAAAAAGTATTACCTAAAATCAAGAAGTAAATTTGAAGGTCCCCTCAGCAATCCTAAAAAGACCTTTTTATATTATGTTGAGTTTTATTTATGTAAAATAAAACTCTTAAAAATTATTTTCAAATTTTGATTTTATTTAGTGGGTTATTCTTAAATAGATTTGCCTCTTTAATATATCTTCTTACCATTTCTGCAGATTTATGACCTGTCATCGCCATTATGCTTCTCTCCTCAGCCCCAGTCTCTGCTGCTGAGGTAGCAAAGCCTGATCTTAGACTATGACCGGAGTAATTTTTGCTATCGATGCCTGCTTTTTCTAAGTACTTTTTTATAATTAGAGCTATGGTTTGATCAGATAATCTATCTTTGGATAATTTAGATCCTTTTGAAAATCTTCTAAAAATCGGTCCTTTTGTAATTTTTGATATATTAAGCCACCTTTTTAAAGTGGTTACTGGGCAATATAAACTTTCTTTAAAATAGGGTAGAGCCTTAATAGATCCCGCGCCAAACTGATCCGTCTTAGAACGTTTTACTGTAATTTTAAGACCCTCGTAAACAAAGTCTAAATCTTCATAATCTAATGAAACTATTTCGTTTCTTCTAAATCCACCTGAGAATCCGACCAATATTAATGACTTATCTCTTAATTTTTTTATATCATTACTATTTTCTTCATCAATAGCTTTAAGAACATTACGTAAATCATTGATTAATAGTGGTTTTTTTCCTTTTTGTATTGATCCTTTTCTTCTTTTGATGCCCATTAAATTTTCAACAATTACAGGGTGTTTAGTATCTAAGTAATGACCTTTCATTTTGTGTATTACGCCAATTGAAACTAACCTTCGCTTTATAGTGCTTAATTTGACCTCCTTTGTAGAAAGATGAGTTAAATACAAGGCTATAATTT
Source organism: Candidatus Pelagibacter sp. (assembly GCA_028408795.1). The sequence goes on along the minus strand of JAOOLP010000010.1, from coordinate 24,481 downwards.
TAGGATCAGAAGGAAGATCTTTGAAACCATTTTTGGCACAGAATAAACCAAAATCTTTGAAGTCCGATTTGTATGCTCTTACTGTATTATTCGCTTTGGAGTTTTTTAAATTTCTTATTGTTTCTTCTTGAAGAGCTTTTATGTCAGTTTGTAATTCTTTCATAAATTCTATTTATTACTATTGATAACCATTAATTATCGTTAGTAATATATTAGATGAATTCTAGTGTCAAGTGTTTAAAATTAAGTATGTTTGAGAATCGAAAAAGATTACTATTAGATCGTGGACCTAGCTGGCCAGACTACGACAAAGCTAAACCATTCATGATTAGATATTATTTGCTATTTAGAAAACGACCTAGTTGGTTTCCATTCAATATCTTCCTTCATAAAATTCTTAAAAGCGATTTAGGAGATTTACATGATCATTATTGGTCTTATTTGACTGTGGTACTCAAAGGTGGGTATTGGGAAACTACGGAAAATGGTCGATTTTGGCGGGGTCCGGGCTATATAGGTCTTAGAAAAGCCTCAGATACTCATAGTCTTACGATTCCTGAGGGAAAGACTGCATGGACACTCATATTTGTGGGGCCAAATAAGGGTTCTAAGCAATTTGCAAATTTTAACAAATCGAGCCAAAACCCCCATAAATAATGATTAAATTTATCCTTCCAATAGCAATATTTATAGCTGCAGTTTACGGAATCTCATATTTTTGGACAAACTCAAGCCTTAAAGGTAAAAAAACCATTGCTTTAAGCCTGATAGTAACCTTTATAATTGGTATTTCTCTAATTACCTACCTGATAATTGATTAATGAAGCTAAAAGGCACTAAATTTCAGCTAAAAATATGGGATTTTTTAAAAAAGATACCAAAAGGAACTGTTAAAACCTACTCAGAAGTTGCTGAAGCTATTGGAAAACCTTTAGCTGTTAGAGCTGTGGCTAATGCCATTGGCAAAAACCCCTATCCTATCCAAATACCCTGTCATAGAGTTATAAGGTCGGATGGATCATTAGGAGGTTATTCAGGTACGGGCGGAGTAAAAAAAAAGAAAAATCTTCTTAAAAAAGAGGGAATAATCGTCTAAAAGTTATATTCCATGGGCGTTTTAGCGGAATCGCCCTTCTCACTTGTTTTTTTAGTATATACACTGGTTAGTTGTATTATATACAACCTAATTGCAAAAAAAAAGCACTCTATGGCTGTTTAAACGCTATATTCCAATATTGCAAACCTTCTAGAATTATTCAATATCAATGTTTATAATTGATCCCAAAACGTTGCAATTACTTGCTTTTTTATTTATTTAAACTTAAATTTGGTTTAATTCCTTTAAAAATTGTAATTTTTTTGTTTTTTTTAAAACAGTTTAATAAACTAAATTTATTTTTAAGCCTAAATTTTTGTTATTTACCAACGTTTTTATAGATTTATTGACTTATTAGTCAGTGTATATTACCTAATTATTAATCTTTTAAATTAATAATGATGCGTATATCATTGTATTTATTGAAAATACTTTAGACTATAAAAAACTACTATAGGGATCGTAATTATTGACATTAGTGTTGATGTCACGATAACACTAGCAACACTATCAACTACTTTTTTTTCTGAGTACATAGAACCTACTAAATAAGTCAAAACTGCGCTAGGCATTGAAGACTGTATTAAAAGTACGCCAGCCGCAAAGCCTTCTAAACCAAGATAAGAAATAAGTGCAAAACCTATAATAGGACCAATTATGACCCTTACCGCGCCTAGAATAGAAGCTTTCGTCCATGAAAGAACTTTAAATCTTGATAAAGCTATTCCAAGAGACATGAGGACTAGAAAAATAGTTGTGTATGTAAGAAGGAAAGTAGTATTCTCAAGAAAACCTGGCACATCCCATTCAAAATATAAAAAAATTACTGAAACAATAATTCCATAAATTGGAACATTCTTGATTAAGATATCCAATGAAAAGCTTTTTTTGGCTAAAAGAACTCCAACTGTAAAATGGAGAAGTATTATTACTGAAGCAATTGCTGAGGCAACACCTAATCCTGCAGTTCCATAAGCAAATAAGCAAATAGGTACACCCATATTTCCAGTGTTTGGTAAGATTAAAGGAGGTAGCTCGCTTATGACGTCTTTTTTTAGAAATAGAAGAAAAATAAAACCAATAATAGAAAAGCCGCCAATTATAATTAAAGCATAAAAGAAATACTCTATAAAAGTAGCTAAAGTTACACCTGTAGTTGTTATAGTATAAAAAATCATTGCTGGAGTACCGATATTACCTGCAAAATTAGTGATAAACTTAGTGTTGAATTTTGGGTCTTTTATTCCCAGATAATAACCAACTCCTATTACAAAAAAAACAGGAAATAAAACGTCAAAAAGTTTAATATAAATATCCATTAAACTCTTACATCAGATTTAACAGGTTTTCTCAACTTTTTTGAATAATTTATTGAATTTTCAAACTCCATCAATCGTTTATGAATAGATCTTAGTTCTGTAATTCTTGTCCAGTTATATAAAAATACTGAAAATGCATCTTTAACCTCACCAAAAGCATTAACTACTTGCATCATTACTCCCAAAGTAAATGCAGCTGTAAATAAACCAGGAGCCATAATTAAAAAAGGAACTATTACAAATAATTGTCTATACCAGATAGCCCATAAATCAAAATAACCATAATGTAAAAAAAGTCTGTGATAGTTAAATTTTATACCAGTAAATAATTGTAATATAGTTGGGGCTTGGACGTAATTTTTTCTATCATCTTCTCCATAGACTAACTCTTTACGAAAAGCTGCTTCTACTTTTTGATTATTATATTCTAGGCCTGGTAATTTAATACCTACCAACCAACTTATAATTATTCCTCCAATACTTAAAATTAAAGCTACCCATACCAAAGAACCGGATATATTATCTAAATATGGAACTGATACATTTGATGAAAGAACCCATAGTATCGGTATAAATGCAATTAAAGTCATAATGGCTTTGACAACTTGAAGTCCTATTGACTCAACTATTTTAGCAAAATTCATACAGTCTTCTTGTATCCTCTGAGAAGAGCCCTCTACTTTAGCATCTGTAGCTCGCCAATAAGGCATATAAGAAAATGTCATAGCTTCTCTCCATCTAAATGCCCATAATCTTGTAAACCAATTAGTAAAAGCAAATAAAGTTACGTAAGGTAATGCTATGTATAGAAATTTTTTTATTGAGTCCCAAAATTCGGAAATTTTTCGTTTCTCTGCTGTTTGAAGAATATCATAAAAATCTTTATACCAACTATTAAATAGTACATCTAAATAAGTTTGCGCTACCAAAAGCATCAAAATGAAAATTCCACCTCCGTATGACCAGTAGAACCATTTTTTATCTTTAAAAAAACTACGCCACATATTTAATTTTTAAGAAAGTTATCTGCATAAGACTTAATGACAAAATTCTTTTTTTTTGGTTCAATTAATTTGTACGAAATAGAATTTTTTTCTGCATATTCTATTGCTTTTTCTTTGGACGTAAATTTAAGAATTACCTCTTCTAATGTATCTGTTGACGACTCCCAACCCATCAAAGGATTAATTTTGGTATCTTTTGTCTCAAATTCCAATACCCATTTTTTCTGTTTACCCCTGCCCGATTGCATAGCAGTTTTAGTTGGGATGTAAATTTTTGCTTTTTTCATAATCTAAGTAATTGGTAAATTGCAAATCTCTCCATTAACTGATTTGTTAATTATTTTCATTTTAAAATTTTCTTTAATCTTACAATATTCCATTTTCATCATTGCTATCCCTACTACTTTTTTAAAATAAGGTGAATATGCAGCTGATCTAAGTTCACCAATAACTCTATTGTCATTGTTTAATATATCAATATTATTTAAGTCAAGATTTTCGGTATCAATTTTAACTCCCATTAATTTTCTTTTGATGCCATCATCACGTATTTTCTTTAAGCTTTCTTTACCTAAAAACTCTATATTAGTGTCTAGATTAACATATTTCTCAAAACCGCATTCAAAAGGATTGTCGCTTATCAACATATCATTTCCATACGATAATAAGCCTCCTTCAATTCTTTCTGGATGATTTGGAGCACCTGGTTTTAAATTATACTTATTTCCAATCTCAAAAAAGTGATCATATAAATCTTGTCCGTTCTTTGCGTTTTCGATATGAATTTCATATCCTCCTTGTTTTGAATAACCCGATCTTGAAATTAAGTATTTTTTTCCTCTGAATGTAAAAAAATCATACTTAAAAAACTTTAGATTAGTTATATCACTGCCAAAAACTTCCTCCATTAATTTAAAAGATTTAGGTCCTTGTACAGCTAAAGTGTCAATGTTAGCTTCAAAAATATTTACTCTAAGATTTTTTCCAGCTGCAATACCCTTAGCAAATAATAATACGTCAGAGTCAGCTATACAAATTCTCCATAAATTATCTTTTAATTTATAAATAAGGGGATCGTTAATCATCCCTCCATTTATATCAACTATTGGTGCATAATAACAATTGCCAGTTTTAGAATTTGAAAGATCTCTACAAGTCATTAGCTGAACAAGTTCATGAGCGTCAGTGCCTGAAATTTCGATTTCTCGTTGAACAGAAACATCCCATATTTGAACATCCTTTTTTAAATGTAAGTATTCATCCTCTACAGTTGAAAAAGTCGTTGGTAATAACATATGATTATACACAGTATAATTTTTAACTCCCTGTTTCTCAATTCTGGATGTAAAAGGTGTAGATCTAAGTCTCCTTGATTTACTTATAAAAAAGTTTTTCATTTTAAGAATTCCTTAATTTTTTCTCTCATTTCAAAAGCATTTTCTAATATAATCATGTGGCCACAGTTTTTTATTACATGCACTTTTGAGTTAGATGCCAATTTTGAAAATTCCTTACCTTTATCTAGTTTTATCATTTTATCTAATTCCCCGAAAATAAAAAAAGTTGGACACTTAATTTCTTTAATTGCTTTTTTACCATTTTTATAATTGTTGCATGCTATTAAATCCACAGCTAAAACTTCTCTCACTTCTCTTGGTGAATTTAATATCTTTTGTAAAGGATTTCCTCCAATAAATTGTTTTGACTTACCGTAACCCCATTTCATCATTAAATTTAAAGACTCCATATCACCTGAAAGAGCTAATTCAATAAGACTCTTATTCACTGGTATTTCATAGGAACCAGCTACAAATACTAAACTTTTTAAATTTTCAGGAAACTTATTTGCGTATTCTAAGGCTATCAGACAACCTTGTGAATGACCTATTATACTATGTTGCTTAATACCTAAATGCTTAACTACTTTGTTTAACCAGGAAGCCATATCTTCTATTGATTTTAAGCTTTCACCCTCAGAGTTACCATGACCAGGTAAATCAAGTGTAAATACATTGTAATTTTCGTCCGATAAATATTGGGTTGTTAATGACCAAACAACATGTGATTGTCCACTTCCATGGAGAAGTATAATTGATTGCTTTTTGTCATCAAATTTTTCACCTGTATCTATTGAAAAAACTTTGGTGTTATTAATTATAAAATCCAAATTATTTTCCTTTATTTCCTGTTCTATTTATCTTGCCAGTTAGGTTTTCGTTTTTCTATGAATGCTTCAATACCCTCTTTAGCATCAAGTTTTAACATATTCTCTACCATCACATTTGAAGCATAATCATAAGCATCTGAAAGATTCATATCTAATTGCTTATAAAAAGCTTCTTTACCGATTTTTAAAGTTACTGAAGATTTTTTTGAAATTTTTTGAGCTTTATCTAATACAAAATCTTTTAGTTTGATTCCTTCAACAACATCATTAATTAAACCAATTTCAGCAGCTTTATTTGAAGAAATTAATTCTCCAGTTAAAAGCATTTCCATTGAATGTTTATTTGTTAAGTTTCTTGAAATTGCAACCATCGGTGTAGAGCAGAACAAACCAATATTAACGCCTGGAGTTGCAAATTTCGCTAAATTACTTGCATATGCTAAATCACAACTTGCAACTAATTGACATCCGGCGGCAGTAGCAGTTCCTGCTACCTCTGCAATTATAGGTTTTGGACATTTAATTATTGTTTGCATCATCTTTGAACATTTTTTCATTATCTTTAAAAAATATTTTTTACCTTTATCTGTGTTTTTTCTTGCATCTTTTAATTCTTTTAGGTCGTGACCAGATGAAAATGTTGATCCCTCTCCTGCAATTATTATTACTCTTACATTTTTATCAAGACTTGCTTTGTCTAAACTATATTGTATTGAATCCATCATATTTTCAGAAAGAGCATTTAAATTTTCTGGACTATTTAAATTAAAACGCATTACTCCATTTTTGTTTAAATTAGTTTCTAACACGTTACTATTTTTTCTATAACTCATAGACTAATTAATCTTTACCTTTACTTCATCTGACAAAGAGTTTGCTATAAAACAATATCTATGAGCTCTTTCTTGTACTTCTTTCATTTTGTTTTCATCTACAGAAAATTCTTTTGAAAATGCTATTTTCGGATTTAATTCAATATTTGTTACTGACATTTTACCTTTTGAATTTTTACCTAAAGTAGCTACAGCGTTATCTGTATAGCCTGATACTGGCCAATTCATTTTGGCAGCAAGAGCTAAAAAAGTCATCATATGACAACTACTTAAAGCTGCTGCAAGCGCTTGTTCAGGATTACTATTTTGTTTGTTTCCATTCCAATCTGGAGCTGCATCACCATTAATAACAATTTCATTGTTAAATTTTATTTCATGTTTATTTGAATATTTGCCAGGCACTAATTCACCATCATCGAGACTCCATTTAAGATCAATTGAAATTTTTTCCATTAATAATTTAACTAGTTTAGCTCTTTAGCTTTTTTTCTTAGCTCAAATTTTTGTATCTTTCCTGTAGAGGTTTTTGGTAAATCGCAAAATTCCACTTTTTTTGGAATTTTAAATCCTGCTAAAGTTTCTTTGCAAAAAGAGATTAGTTCTTTTTCTGTTACAGGTTTATCCTTGACCATTTCTATGAATGCACAGGGAACCTCACCCCACTTCTCATCAGGTTTTGCAACAACGGCCGCTATAGATACGGACGGATGTTTTGCTAAAGTATTTTCAATTTCAATAGACGAAATATTTTCTCCTCCAGAAATAATTATGTCTTTTGATCTATCTTGAATTTTTACATAACCATCAGGATGCATTACAGCCAAATCTCCAGTATGGAACCAACCACCCTTCATAGCTTTATCAGTCGCATCTTTATCCTTAAAATATCCCTTCATCACTATATTACCTTTAATCATTATTTCTCCTATAGTTTTGCCATCTCTAGGCACTTCTTTCATCGTTTCAGGATCCATTATAGCTACACCTTCTGTGTTTGGATATCGAACTCCCTGTCTAGCCTTGATTTCATTTTGTTTTTCTTCATTAAGCTTATCCCAAGAATCATTCCAAGCACATTGAGTTACGTGACCGTACGTTTCTGTTAGTCCATAAACGTGCATTACTTCAAAACCAAGACTTTTCATTTTTTTAAAAATGATACTTGGTGGTGGAGCACCAGCAGTCAAAACATAAACTTTTTGTTTTAATTTTTTCCTGTCTTTTTCTGGAGCACCTGTTATCATATTTAAAACTATTGGAGCACCTCCAAAATGTGTTACGTTGTATTTGTCTATTAATTCAAAAATTTTTTTTACATCAATGTTTCTTAAACAAATAGTTCGACCTATTAACATCGGTATAGTCCATGGATATCCCCATCCATTACAATGAAACATGGGAACAATAGTTAAAAAATTTAATCTATTAGGCATGTTCCATGCGGTAGCACTTCCGGTAGACATTAAGTAAGAGCCTCTGTGATGATAAACTACACCTTTTGGATTCCCTGTTGTTCCTGAAGTGTAACTTAGTGAGAGAGCTTGCCATTCATCATCAGGCATTTTCCATTGATAGTTTTCATCACCAGTTTTTAAAAATTCTTCATATTCTCTATCACCAATTTTTTCACATTTTGACTGATCTGCAAACTTATCGTTTATATCGATAACGGTAATCTTCCTCTTAATATTATTTAAAGCTTTTTTTACTTCAACATGAAGTTGACGATCCGCAACTAATACTTTTGCCTCTCCATGTTCCAAAATATAAGAAATCGTTTTTGCATCTAGCCGAATGTTAATAGTATTAAGTACTGCTCCTGTCATTGGTACAGAATAATGAGCTTCAAAAATTTCAGGTGTATTAAAAGCTAAAAAAGAAACAGTGTCGCCTTTTTTTATACCAATTTTCGAAAGTGCACTGGCGAATTTAACACATCTTTCATAGACCTCTGACCACGTGTAATTTCTATCTTCATAAATTACTGCTTCGTAATTTGGATAGATTTCTTTTGCTCTAACTAAAAAAGTAAGCGGTGTTAAAGGAACGAAATTTGCTTTATTTTTTTCTAAATTTTTTTCGTATACACTCATTTTTAGTTAAATTTAGCTTTCATCAAGCTTTCACTGCCGGCTATTGCTGAGTGATAATGGCTGTCTATCCTTGGTAAAATTTTATCAAAATAATACTTTGCCGTATTAATTTTCTCTTCATAAAATTCTTTATTTTTACTTGAGTTTTCATAACTCACTTTAGTCATTTTGAGCCATGAAAATCCTAAAGCTACATAACCAAGAACTTTTAAAAAATCATTACTTGCAGCGCTGACATCATCTTTTTGGCTTTTTAACTTATTATCTAACCAATTTGAAAAATCTAACAAAATGTTTATTTTTTTTTCAAGATTATTTGAAAGTCTTTTTAATTCATCATTATTTTTATAATTTTTGATTTCATTTTGAACTAAAGATGTAAATTTTTCCAAACTTCTATTATTGAGTACTTTTCTAAATACTAGGTCAATTGCTTGAACAGAGTTTGTACCTTCATAAATTGGAGTAATTCTATTATCTCTATAAAGTTGTTCGATACCTTGATCTCTTGTGTATCCGTAACCACCAAATACTTGAATAGCTTCATTTGTTATTTCCATCCCCATATCTGAGAAGAAAGATTTTACTACAGGTGTCATTAAAGATACCATTTCATCGGCTTCTTTTCTGATATTTTCATTTGTGTGATTTAAACTTACATCAACTTGTTGAGATAACCAGAATGCAAGAGATCTTTGACCTTCAATTATTGATTTCATATTCATTAGACTTCTTCTAATATCAGCGTGTTTGATTATTAAGTCTGTTTCACCATTTTTATTATCGTTTGACTTACCCTGTTTCCTCTCTCTAGTGTAAGCTAGAGAATTTTGATATGCTGTTTCTGCTATACCTAATCCTTGTATACCAACTATAATTCTTTCTAAATTCATCATTGTAAACATTGAACTTAATCCTTTATTTTCTTTTCCGATTAAAAAGCCCTTAGCATTATCGAAGTTAAGAACACAGGTAGGCGAACCTTTTATTCCCATTTTAGTTTCAATAGACAATGTACTAACACCATTTCTAGACCCCACTGAACCATTTTCATTTACATTAAATTTTGGAACTAAAAAAAGACTAATTCCTTTTGTTCCTGTAGGCCCACCTGGTATTTTTGCTAAAACTAAATGTATGATATTTTCTGTTAAGTCGTGATCACCAGAAGTTATAAATATTTTCTGTCCAGTTAAAGAAAATGATCCATCTGTATTTTTAATTGCTTTAGTTTTTATTAATCCTAAATCAGTTCCACATTGAGACTCAGTTAAACACATGGTCCCGCTCCATTTTCCCTCTACTATTTTTGGTAGAAACTTGTCCTTAATCTTATCATCTGCATGATGAAGGATGCAATTATAAGCTCCAATACTTAGTTCGCTATATAATTTGAACGATAAACTTGCTGAGGATAACATTTCTTCAAAAAAAGTACTTACAGTTTTTGGCATACCTTGTCCTCCATACTTTGGATCACAAGATAAAGATGTCCAACCATCTGAGATGAATTTTTTGTAAGCTTCTTTATAACCCGGTGGCGATCTAACAATACCATTCTCATAAATACATGGACTATCATCTCCAATCTTTGCTAAAGGATGTACAATTTCTTGATTAATTTTAGCTGCTTGATCCAATATATCTTTTACTAAATCTGAATTAATTTCTTTAAATTTATCAATTTCTTTGTAATTCTTATTATCTTTAAGATTATCAAAAAGAAACATCATATCTTCAACTGGAGCATTATAAATCGTCATTTAATTAATTAATGGTTTTCCCGTTGTTAGAGTATGAATTATTCTCTCTTGTGTTTTTTTGTTTTCAACTAATTTCATAAAACTATTTAATTCTAATTTATACAATTGGTCTTCTGTTACTTCTTTATTCAAGTCTGTGTCCCCGCCACTTAAAACATATGCTAATTCTCTACCAACTACCATACCGTGATCTAGAATCTTTTTATCATTATATAATGCTTCGAGTATTTTGTGCATTTTTTCTCTAACCTTTTTGCCAGATAGTTTAAATTTACATTCTTTTGGAGCAGATAAATCCACGTTGTTATCAAGTAATTGTCTCGCTGCTGGTAATAGCTCATTTCTATTAATGATTACACTATGATTTTTGTCCAAAAATAATAATGGTTTAGCCTCTTGGGGGGAAGAAGCAGTTTTTGCATAGCCAATTATATCAAAAACTTTTAACGGAGCATAGTCAGGATCTGAATTAGACTCACTTGTTTGAGACCATCTCCAAAGTAATTCTTTACAGCCTCCCCCAGCAGGAACTAGACCGACAATAGGTTCTACCAAACCCATTACAATATTAGTATGTGTAACAACATAATTACTCTGTAGCACAACCTCTACTCCACCGCCTAGTGCAAGACCTGATGGTGCGGATATAACTGGATTTTTACAATATTTCAGATGTTTGCATGTTTCTTGAAAATATTTAATAAATTTTTCGACAGATTTTAAATCATTATTTTGAATAAATTTCATAACGTAATTAAGATTTACACCAGCAGAAAATTGCATACTTTCGTTTATAATTATTAGAGGTTTATCTGTTGCTTTTTTTAGAGCATCCATAGACTCATAATCCAAGGCATTAGCTTTTGTATTAAATTCTAAAATATTAAAATCTTTAAATCTAAATATCTCGGCTGATTCATTTTTATCTATTTTTAAAACTGTTTTTTTGATTTTGCCAAGAGTTTCTAGGTCTGTATATTTTTGCCTTTCATCATAAAATTTTTCTAGCCCCTTTTCTTTAAGATTTTGTAAAAATCTATTATTATTTAAACTACTAACTTTTGAAAAAAAATTTTTTAAACCTATGCTTTCAAGCATTTCAAAAGGACCCATAGACCAATTAAAACCTAATCTTAAAGCTTCATCTATATCATTATATTCATCCGTAATAGTCGGTATTAATGACGACGAATATAAAATAATTTTTGATATCACTGACCAGGCATATTTCCCATACTTATCATTTCTGTTGATTAACTCTAAAAGATTCATTCTTTCAATTTTCAAATCAATTTTTTTTGAAGGAAAATATTCATTATTATTTAAATCAAGAGCCTCTAATATTTTTTTGTTTCCTGATTTATTCATTCTATAAAAACCACCTTTACCTTTTCTACCCGTAAACCCTGTTTCAATTAATTTTTTTATAATAGGCAAACCAGTAACAACTTTTTGGAATTCATCTTCTTTTGGTAATTCTCTCTCAAAACTTTTTAGAACATCAGACATCAAATCTATGCCGATTAAATCATATAAAGCAAATACACCTGTTTTAGGAATACCCATTGGTCTACCGAAGACTGCATCTGCTTCTTCTACAGAGAGATTCATATTGACAGCTTCAGTCATTGCTACCTGCATAGCATACACACCGATTCTATTGCCTAAGAAACCTGGAGTATCTCCACAAATTATTACCCCTTTTCCAAGTTTTTTTTCACAAAACTTTTTTAAAGATTTTATCTTAGATGGATCGTTTGATTTATCTCTAACAATTTCTAATAATCCCATGTACCTTACAGGGTTAAAAAAATGTGTTATACAAAAATCTTTTTTATCCTCTATTTTTGATTTTTCTGACAAGACTCGTAAGGGTATAGTAGATGTATTAGACGAAACTATTGAATTTTTTTTTCTTTTATCAAAAATTTTTTTGTAAATATCATGCTTAATGTCTATTCGTTCAACAACTGCTTCTATAATCCAATCAGCGTCAGTGATATTGTCAAAGTCATCATTGATGTTGCCAACCTTCAAACTTTTAATTTTGTCTTTTTCAAATAATAATGGTGGTCTAGATTTTAAAATTTTTTCTTTTGCCTTTTCTGCTATGTCAGTTTTAAGATCAAGTAATACAACAGGTATGTTGGCATTACATAAATGAGCAGCTATCCCGCTTCCCATAGTACCCGACCCAATAACAACAACTTTATTAATATTCATAACGAAATGGTCGGGGCGGCAGGATTTGAACCTGCGACCCTCTGGTCCCAAACCAGATGCGCTACCAGGCTGCGCTACGCCCCGATTGTCTGTTTTTATAGGTTAATTATGCCTTTTTGGCAATTGAAAGATAGGCTTTATAGAAGTAAATAATACCTATGATCCAACACATTACAAAACCTTTTAAATACTTTTTTAAATTAGAAGCTGCTTCCGGATTAGTTTTGCTTTTTGCTGCTATTTTAGCATTAATAATAAGTAACGGAAATTTAAGTAATTTATATTTTTCTACTTTAGAAAAATACATAACACTTGGTACTAAAGAATTTGGATTAAAATTAAGTGTACTCCATTGGATTAATGACGTTTTAATGGCTATTTTTTTCTTTTTTGTTTCACTTGAGATAAAAAGAGAATTTTTACAAGGAGAGCTTTCAAATCCTAAACAAGCATTATTACCAATTATTGGTGCTGTTGGCGGAATGGCAGTGCCAGCTTTATTTTATATAGTAATTAATTATTCTGATAGTACGACACTCAATGGATGGGCTATACCGTCAGCTACTGACATCGCATTTTCTTTAGGTGTTCTATCTTTATTAGGGAAAAGAGTTCCGGTCTCTCTAAAAGTTTTTCTAACAGCTTTAGCAATAATTGACGATCTCGGGGCCATCGTTATAATTGCATTCTTCTACTCAGGTAATATAGAAATAAAATACCTAGTTTTAATGTTAATATCTGTAATTGTTTTAATAGGCTTAAATAGATTTAAGATAAATAGTTTTTTACCATATCTAATAGTTGGAATTTTTTTATGGGATTTTACACATCAATCTGGTGTTCACGCAACAATTGCTGGTGTAGTATTAGCTCTAACAATTCCTCATAATATCAAAAATAATAAGGATTCATTATTATTAAAATTGGAACATAATCTTTCACCTTACGTGGCATTTGGAATAATGCCAATTTTTGCTTTTGCAAATGCTGGTGTATCTTTAGATGGATTAACCTTTGCAACTTTGCTTAATCCAGTGCCACTTGGTATTGTGCTTGGGTTGTTTTTTGGAAAACAAATTGGTGTCTTTGTGCTTTCTTATATTTCTGTTAAATTAAGATTTGCTGACAAACCAAGTAATTCTACATGGCCTGCCTTTTACGCTGTTTCAATTTTGACAGGTATTGGTTTTACTATGAGTTTATTCGTTGGTAACTTAGCTTTTGCAAATAATTTAGAATATATGGATGGAGTTAAAATAGGTGTTTTAGCTGGATCACTCCTTTCCACTTTATTTGGATACTTCTTATTATTGATATTTTCAAAAAAATGATCAATTCGAAAATAATCAAGATTGCTTTATCTGCTAAAAATGCTGGTTTGAAAAATAAATTTACACATAAATCTTCCGTAAGAAATTCTTTATGTGGTGATTTTATTAAAACAGAATTTATTGCAAATAAGTCGAAAATAAAATCTATGAGATATGAAACTCAATCTTGTGTTTTATGTGAGGCTTCTGCTAGTTTACTTTCAAACAAAATAAAAAATGCTAAAATATCTGTTCTTACTAAAGAGTTTCAAAATATTAAAAAACAAAAAAGAAATAAAAACTTCAAATTTTCTAAAAAACTTAAAGATTTTAACAATTTAATAACTCATAAAAGTTTCAATAGATTAAATTGTGTCATATTGCCTATGGAGGCTTTTTTAAAAGCATTTAAGGTGGTTAAATGAAAAAAATAAAATTTTTTTTTTTAATATTTATGTTTAGTTTTTTAACAAAAGTATCAGCAAACTACTCTTCTTTAGCTTATGATTTTTCGTTTAATGGTATAGATGGAAATAAAATAAAATTAGAAGATTTTAAAGATAAAGTTATTGTAATTGTAAATGTAGCAAGTAGATGTGGGTACACGCCTCAATATGAAGATCTACAAAATTTATGGTCAAATTATAATGAAAAAGGTTTAGTTGTAATTGGAATTCCCACTAACAATTTCAAACAAGAACCTGGTACAAATAAAGAAATAAAAGACTTTTGCGAAACAAATTTTGGAATAAATTTTCCAATGACAGAAAAGATAAATGTCTTAGGAAAAGATGCTCATCCTTTTTATAAATGGGCTAAACAAAACCATGGGTTAAGTGCCATACCAAAATGGAATTTTCATAAAATTATTGTTGGGAAGAATGGAAAAGTTGTTGAAACATTTGCTTCATTCACTAAACCCAGTTCAAATAAATTTATTAAAGCTATCGAGAAAGAAATTAAAAATTAAAACTTAAACCATCATAGGCTGGAATTATATTTTTTGGTAATTTTTTTTTAAGAAAATTATAATCTAAGTCTGTATGTAAATTTGTCAAAATTGTTTTTTTCGGCTTTATTTTTTTTACTAAATCTAAAGCTTCTTCATAATTAAAATGTGATGGATGTTTTTTTCTTCTAAGACAATCTAGTATTAAATATTCAAGATTATATAAATATTTTAATGATTTTGTAGGTATTTTATTGCAATCACTTATATAAGCAACATTGTTAAAAACGTAACCAGTAGCTTTAATCATGCCATGTACAACGTCAAAAGGAATAATTTTTAATATCTGATTGTTCTTTTTAATTTCAAAACTACTCTTTACTTTATTTGCATTCATTATTGGTTTATATCCGTGTTTTGGGGAAAAACAGAAAGTATATTTTGAAACTAATGAACTAATAGTTCTGCTGCTTCCATAAACAGGAATTTTTTTTTTGTTTTTCCAAAAAAAAGGTCTCATTTCAAAAATACCTGAAGTTTGATCTGCATGTTCGTGTGTATAAATGATAGCATCTAAGTTTTTAATCTTATTTTTTAAAAACTGATTTTTTATATCTGGAGAGGTATCTATTAAAACTGATAAATTACCATATTGAATGTGTGCACAACACCTTGTTCTGAAATTTTTTGGATTCTTTTTTAAGTTTCCTCTATAATTAGTAATCCATGGTGCTCCCAATGAACTTCCCGAGCCAAGTATAGTAAATTTTTTTTTCAATTTAGTTTACCAAAAAGGTTAAAAAAATTTTGTGTTGTTATTTCTGAAAATTTTTCTACAGGGATATTCTTCAAGTTAGACAGAAACTTAACAGTGTGGACTATATAGCTTGGTTCATTTGGTTTTCCTCTTAATGGTTCAGGGGCTAAATAAGGAGAGTCTGTTTCTACTAAAATTCTATTAGTTGGTATTGTTTTAAATATATCAGCTAAATCTTTAGATTTTTTAAATGTTACTACCCCGCTTGCAGAAATATATGCTCCCAAATCTAGTAGTTTAAATGCAAATTCTCTTGAACCAGTAAAACAATGTATTAAAATTTTTAATTCATTATTCATATTTGCATTTTTCAATATTTCATAAGTTTCTTTTTCAGCCGATCTAGTATGAACTATTAATGGTAAGTTTTTTTTTAAAGAAGCCTCAATGTGATTCTCGAAAGATTTTATCTGATCTTTTTTTTCTGAATGATTATAATAAAAATCTAATCCAGTTTCACCTACCCCTATTATCTTTTTATTTTCATTTAATTTTTTTATTATGTAATCAGCTGTTATATTTTTATGTTTTTTTGCTTCATGCGGATGAATACCATACGATCCATATACACATTTATAACTGTCAAGAATTTTTAAGATTTTTTGAAAACTTTTATCCTCTGTAGATATTGTAAGAAGGTACTTGACGCCGTCATCATTAGCCCTGGTTATAGTCTCTTTTAAAGATGAACTCATAGGTTCATAAGTTAAATGACAGTGAGAATCAATTATCATTTTCAACCTTTTTAAATAAAATTTCTAATGGAGCCAATTCTTTATTATAATCAAATGTATTAAATTTATTGATTTGATTTATTAACCTGTCATCTTTTTTAACATTCATGCTATTTAAAACTTTATCAGCTGCATTAGGTATAATCGGGCTTAATAAAATACTAATATTCTTAATTTGTTCACAAATTGTATTTATAATAGTATTCATTCTATTAGGATTTGTTTTTTTTTCCTTCCATGGTTCAGAGTCATTGAAATATTTGTTCGCATTAAAAGAATAACTAACTACTTTTTTAATATAATCATTTAATTCTTGATTATTCATTAAATCTACTAATTTAGGAACATCATCCTTTAATTCATTTATTAATTTCTTGTCAACAGTATTCTGATCACCTGATTTAGGTATTTTGTTAGAGCAGTTTTTCTTAATAAAAGATAAAACTCTTTGACATAAATTTCCATAATTATTAGCTAAATCATTGTTTATACAATTACGAAGATTTTGCATTGAAACACTCCCATCGTTTCCCAAAGAAACTTCTTTAACAAGATAATATCTTAATTGGTCAGTTCCATAGTTTTTAATAATTTCAATTGGGTCCAAAATATTACCTAGTGATTTTGACATCTTTTTATCATCTGAAAGTATCCATCCGTGACCAAAAACTCTTTTTGGTAAAGGTATTTTAGCTGCAAGTAAAAAAGCTGGCCAATAAATTGCATGAAATCTTAATATATCTTTTCCAATAATATGGATGTCAGCAGGCCAAAAATTTTTATATTTTTTATCATTTGTATCTGAAAAATTTAGAGCACTTAGATAATTGGTTAGAGCATCTAACCAAACATATATGACATGTTTATCGTTATTTGGAACTTTTATTCCCCAAGTAAAAGAGGTTCTACTTACAGACAGATCTTTTAAGCCTTTTTCGACAAATTTAACTACTTCATTTCTCCTAGATTTAGGTGAAATAAAATCTTTGTTAGTTTTGTAATATTTAAGCAAATCATTTGACCATGCGGAAAGTTTAAAAAAAAACGACTCTTCTTCAACCCATTCAACTTTAGATCCTGAAGATATAGAAACTTTATTTCCATTAATCTCTTTTATTTCGTCTTCATCATAAAAAGCTTCATCAGAAATAGAATACCAACCACTATATTTATCAAGATATATATCACCCGAATCAACTAATTTTTTCCACAATTTCTCAACTGATTTATAATGGCGGGGTTCAGTTGTTCTTATAAAATCATCATTAGATAAATTTAAAGTTTTACATAAATCTTGAAATTTTTTTGATAATTCATCACAAAATAATTTTGGTTCTTTTTGATTTTTTTCAGCTTCTCTTTGAATCTTCAAACCATGTTCATCAGTACCAGTTAAAAAAAGCACTTTATATTCTTCCAGCCTTTTAAACCTTGCAAGTACATCAGCAATGATACTAGAATAAGCATGACCCATGTGTGGCTTGCCAGAAGGATAGTATATTGGTGTTGTTATATAAAAGTTTTTACTCATTTGAAAATTTGTTGTTTATAGCATTAATTAATGAATTTTGATTTAAATTAAACAAAAGAAATTTATCGATATTTGAAACTACAAATGATTTATTTTCAACTAGTTTATCTAAATTAATATCCTTTTTCTTTAAGGCTTTTGAAAAATAAATTTCAGTCAAATATAAAATTAAGTCTATAAAACTATAGTTTTTTTCTTTTTTATAAAGACTTAATAGTAAAGAAAAGTTATTTAAATAGTTATCAGCTAAATTAATTTCATTTTTTGATAATATATCATTAAAAATTAAAAAATTTCCTGGGCTTATATTCGTGTTTTGATAATCAATGTTATAATCAATTAAATTATCTCTTTTTATTAAAGATTTAATTACATCTGTTCTTGTTTGGTTGTTCAAGATAATTTTAAATTCAAGTGTTCTCGAATGAATTGTTTCTATAATCTTTTTTTTTTTATTATTGATAAGTATAAAATAATTATTTATCGTAGGTTCTTCAATTATCTTTAAAAGTGCATTAATACAACTTTTATTTAAAAGTTCGACATCATCAATAATGATGAATCTTTCTTTGCTAACTATTAAGGTTTTTAAAATATCAGCTTTCAGTTTACGTATATCTTCGATCTTCAAAGTGGAAGCCTCTACATATATAATGTTTGAAAAGATATTTTTTTCAAACTGTTGGCTAAATATTGACTCTTTTTGAATTTGTAAATCTTTAAAATTATAGTTTTCCTTATCAAAATAATTAGCTAAGAAATGAAATGCTAAAGTAAACTTGCCAATCCCTTTTTCTCCTGACAACATTAGTACTTTTGGTAATTTAGAAATTTTGTGTAATTTAATAATGTCATTTAATTCTTTTTTTAATCCAAAAAGAGTTGGAGATGGAGTGTGATAGCTTAAACTAAAAGAGCTCATTCTACGCCTAACTTCTTACTAACTATTTTAAAAATCAGTTTTTCTAAGTTTTTGTCATTTTTAGATGAATCTAAAACAAAGTAATTATCTTTACCTTTAGCTAGTTTAACAAATGCTTTTTGAGCTTTTGAATAAAAAGATTGAGAGAAATTATCATACCTATTTTTTATTCTTCTTTTTTTGAGTCTTTGTTTAGAGGCTTTAGGAGAAACAGTAAGTATAAATGTTAAATTTGGTCTAATCTTTCCCAAGATATATTGATGTATTTTTTCAATAAATGCTCTTTCAACTTTTTTTCCATAAACTTGATAAGCTATAGTTGAGTCAGTAAATCTATCAGAAATAACAATCATTTTTTTCTTTAAAGCAGGCTTGATTACATTTTTGACATGTTCATTTCTAGCGGCTAGATATAAGAGAGTGTCAGTGTACTTATCAAATTTTTCTTTGTTTGTTTTATTGAAATAATCTTTAAGAATTAAAGTTCTTATCAACTCTGCGCTTTTTGTTCCACCCGGTTCTCTAGTTAAGATTGGATAAATAAACTTTTTTTTTAAGTTAAATAGTAATCTTTTACTTTGATATGATTTACCACAACCTTCGACACCCTCGAACACTATAAAAAAAGGTTTTTTTTTATACATCTCCCCAAATCAAATAATTTAAGGATGTTAATAAGCTTTTAAAAAAATTCACTTTTCCAATTTTCTCTGAAGAATACAAAGGTAATTCTTTAATTATTTTAGCTTTGTTCATTATTTTTAAGCTACCGATTTGTTGGTCCACAAATATTGGTGCTTTTATCGGCCCTTCATATACTAAAGATACACTCAAATTTCTAATATCTTTTTTATTTATTGTTAAATAATAATCGTTTTTAGTTTGAGCTTTAACTTTATTACTGTTTCCCAACCATGTGTCTAACTCAAAATAAGTTTCTCCTTTTTTTGATATTTCATATGTATTAGTATTTCTATATCCCCAATTTAATAATTTCAGAGACTCTGTGCTTCTAAAACTCTTAGAGGGAAAACCTGATCCTACCGCAATAATTCTTCTTTCATCTTTCATCATTGTGCTTGCTAAAGAATATTTTTCTACTGCCAAATAACCAGTTTTTATTCCATCTACACCTATGTTTTTATATAACAATGGATTTCTGTTACCTTGCTTAATTGGATCGCCGCCAGTTCTATCCCAAGTAAAAGTTTTTTCAGCGTACCATCCATAATATTCAGGATAATTAGCTATCAAGTATTTTGACATTAATGCAATATCTCTTACTGTCGAATAATTATCAGGATCATTTATGCCTGATGAATTTGTAAAATTTGTTGAAGTCATACCTATTTCTGCAGCTTTTTCATTCATCATCTCTGCAAAAACTTCTTCTGATCCTGCAATTCCCTCAGCAAGTGCAACACATGCGTCGTTTCCTGATGCAATAATTATACCATGCAATAAGTCTTCTACTGTTACTTCATCATTGACCATAATAAACATTGATGAGTAACCGCTTTCAGATAATCGCCAGGCATTTTCAGAAACCACAAATTTATCATCAAGGGATATACTATTCTTTTTTAATAAATCGAATGCAATAATACTTGTCATGATTTTAGTCATTGATGCTGGATAAATTTGGGCATCAGGTTCTAATTCAAATAAAACTTCATCAGAATGATAATCTACAACAATTGCAGTTCTCGCATTAATTATTGGATTAGCTAAAATAGAGCTAAAACTTAAATTTGTAAAAAAAAGCAATATAATAAAAAATCTACTCATTTATAGTAATATCCAATTCTTCGAATCCAAAATTTTTAAGTTGAATGTAATCATTTTTCATTAAATTAATAGATCTATAAGGGCCTGATAATAAACGGATTTTATTTCTATTTATCATTTTGAGCGTTAATTTTTTACTATCAAAATTAGACATTTCCTTGTTGATTCTATCAATTAATAACTTTGCAGAATTTCTTGAATAAAAATCTCCAATAATAATGTAAATTTTTTCGTTATCTAATTTTTTCTTTAGCTTAATTTTATTTGTATTTTTTGAAATGTTATCGATTTTGACAGTTTCAACAGGAGCGTTAGAGTGTATCTTTTCTTCTTCTTTATAAATTTTAGTTTTCTTAGCTACAAATGATTTATTTTTTTTTATTTCAAGAACTTCCACAAAAGGAAATTCTTCTGTTAGGTTAAGTTTATTTGCTACTTTTTCAGTAATCAATATTTTGTAAAAGTCCGGGTAATTAATTTTTTTTGTATTTTTGATTATAATTTCTTCATTTGTTTTAAGATTAATGATTTTTATTAAACTACCGGGACGTAATACATTATGAGCAACTTGTAATAATTGGTTATCTAGTCTTTGTTTTATAATCTTATTCTTATAGTCCTTATCATTATAGATGTATGCTAAACCTTTAGAATTAAAAAAAACTTTAGATTTTGGACTAATAAAATTACCCTGAGCGCAAGATGAAAGCAAAAAAATTAATAAAATTATTTTAAATTTCATTTTCAAAACTCTCCTTTAATGTGCAGACGGCTAGTGCAAACCTAAGTGATCTATTCCAATGTAATATTTTTTCATAATTACTAAAAACAAGATAAGCTGGCACATAAGTATTTGAACCCGGTATAATATCTTTGTCGGGTGTTATAATAGCTGCAGTAAGATTGTCATTCACTTTTAAATCATTTGAGTTTTGGATATATTTTTTTAAATATTTAATCTTTTTTTTATTTTTTATATTTCTAGCAGAGGAATTCAAATATTTTTTTGGTATATCATCTTTTAATTTAATTGTTTTAAAACATGGTGTATTTGTTTGCCAACCAATCTTTTTTAAATAGTTTGCTGCTGATGCAAAAGAATCATCTATCTTTTTAAGTTCTATCACATTATTTTTGTTATGGTCTATAGCATAATTTCTGATAGTTCTTGGCATAAATTGAAAATTCCCGAATGCTCCAGCCCAAGAACCAAATAAAATATCTTTCTCAATAATTTTTTTATCAACTAGTTTAAGCAATATCAAAAGTTCGCTTGTGAAAAAATCACTTCTTCTTTTATCAAAACTTAAAGTAGCCAGAGACGAAATTATGTCCATCTTACCTAGATAGTTTCCAAAATTTGTTTCAATTCCCATTAAAGCTAGCAATAATTCTTTCTCAACTGAAAATTCTTCTTCTATAGCATCTATTATATTCTTTTCTTTTTTGTAGAGCGCTAGTCCATTTCTTATCTTTTTTCTGTTCGTTCTTTTTTTAATGTAAGTTGAAGTGTCTTCATAAAATTCAGGCTGATATCTATCATACTCAATGACTTTGGGTAAGAATCTTGCATCTGACATTACATCGTTTACAACTTCTTTTGAGACGCCCTCTTTGATTGCTATTATTTTAAACTCTTTTAGCCATTTATCAAAATCTGAATTAGCTGCTAAAGACGAAGAATAATGAAATATTTGAAAAATTATGAATATACTGAATATTAAGATTTTAAGCATTTTTTTGAATACCATAAATAAACTATATTAACTAGTATTTGAAAATGAATACATGAATATTGTTATTATTGCTGTTTGATAGTATTAAAGGTACTCAATCAACTTTAAGGAGAGGTGGCTGAGCGGTTGAAAGCACTGGTCTTGAAAACCAGCAACGGGGCAACTCGTTCGTGGGTTCGAATCCCACCCTCTCCGCCATTAAAGACGAAAATTTTTAAATATTTTTGAAATTTTATTTTTATCGATATTTTCTTTAATAATAGAATGATTATAAAAATTAAGTATAACCTCGTCCTCAAAGTCTAAAAATTTATCTAATTCATACAGCTGATCTTTATCAAAATTATCAATATTTTTTTTAACAAACTTACTTAGCAATATATCCATCTCCTTAGTGCCTCTATAATTAGATCTGTATAGCAATTTTTTTTTAAATATTTCTAATTTATTCATAAGGAAAATACATTATACATTAAATAATGGATTTATTAAAAAAAGATATTATTTTTAGTGATGTAAAAAAGTTGAAGGGTGTGGGAAATCAACTTGCTACATATTTAAAGAACAAAAAAATTGAAAAAGTAAAGGATATACTGCTCAATTTACCTTATTCTGAGACAGATAGGTCAAAAATTATTAAACTCGACAAATTAGAAATAGGTAAAATTCAAACTATTAAAGTAAGAGTTTTAAAATTAAATTTTCCAAGAATCAAAAATCTACCGAGTAAAATAATATGCGAGGATGAAACAAAAAAAATAGAAATAGCCTATTTCAATAGTAGAGAGGGTTATTTAAGAAAGATTTTTCCAATAAATAAATTTGTTATTATCAGTGGTAAGGTATCGTTTTTTAAGAATAAATATCAAATGACGAACCCTGATTATGTAACACCACTAGAAAACAAGAATTATGTTCAGAAACTAATACCAAAATATTCTTTGACAAAAGGTATTAATGAAAAAAAATACAGGGCTATATCAGAACAAGTAATAAATAATCTTCCAGAAATAGAAGACTGGTACGAAGATAATTTTTTAAAAGAACATAATTTTTTAAGTTGGCGGGATAATATTATTGCACTACATAAAACTAAAGATGCGCAAAACAATTTATCAAATTCTTACAAAAGATTAGTTTTCGACGAAATTTGTGCTAACTTTTTAGTTTTATCAAATAATCGTAAAAAAATAAAAAAAAGAAAAAAAATAAAATATTTTGATTTCAAAATATCTAATAAAATTTTAGCTGACTTACCATTTAATTTAACTAAATGTCAGAATAGGGTTTTGTCCGAAATTAATTCAGATTTAAAGTCTAACACTAGGATGTTTAGAATTTTGCAAGGAGATGTTGGTTCTGGAAAAACAATTGTTTCTTTTTTGGCAGCAGCTAACGTTGTAGAAGGTGGTAGCCAATGTGCCTTGATGGCGCCAACTGAAATATTAGCTAGACAACATTATGAATTAGCAAAAAAAATTTTTGAAAACGCTGGTATCAATATAGAATTTTTAAGCGGTAAAACCGAGCCTAATGTTAGAAAAAAAATCATTAAGAAACTTGAAAACAACGATATAAAATTCATTATTGGAACTCATTCTTTATTTCAAAAAAAAATTAAATTCAACAACTTAGGATTAGTGTTAATAGATGAACAGCATAAATTTGGAGTTAAACAAAGATCTGAATTAGCGAAAAAAGGTGGCGTTAATTGTGATGTACTATTGCTTTCTGCAACCCCTATTCCAAGAACCATGATGATGTCAATATATGGAGATATGGATGTTTCTAAGATTTCAGAAAAACCAGCAAAAAGAAAAAAGATAATAACACTCAGTAAGCCCGAAAATAAAATAAATGAATTATGGTCTTTAATTAAAAAAAAGATTAACAATAATGAGCAAATTTTTTGGGTGTGCCCACTTATAGAGGAGTCATCATTTTTAGATTATACATCTGCTAAAAAGAAATTTGATATAATTAATAGGCGATACCCAAATAAAGTTGGATTGATTCATGGCGCTTTAGATAAAATTGAAAAAGAAGAAATTCTTAATAAATTTTTAAACAAGAAAATTTTAATTTTGGTATCAACTACTGTAATAGAGGTGGGTATTGATTTTCCCAACGCAACTTTGATAATCATAGAAAATTCAAACAAATTTGGTCTAGCTCAACTTCATCAATTAAGGGGTA
>JAOOLP010000001.1 GCA_028408795.1 Candidatus Pelagibacter sp. | reverse complement strand
TCTTTTTAACTTTAATGTTGGTGTTAACATTGCATTTTCAATCGTAAATTCTTCGTGAATTAAAACAAATTTTTTAATTTTTTCAATTATTGTTAAACTTTTATTAATATTTTCAATTATAAGTTTAATTTTTTCATTTGTAATTTCCTTTTCGCAAACAATCAGTGCAACAAGATAATTTTTTTTATCTCCATATACAAAAGATTGTTTAATATTTTCATTTAAACATAAAATATTTTCAATTTTACTTGGTGAAATATTATCTCCTCCAAGATTAACAATAATATCTTTTTTTCTATCTGTTATTTTTAAATAATTATTTTTATCTAGCTCACCTATATCGCCAGTGTATAACCAGCCGTCCTTGATTACTTTTTTTGTTTCTTCTTTTAAATTCCAATAACCTAACATTACATTTTCACCTTTTATTAGAATCTCGCCATCATTCGCTATTTTTATTTTATTAGTTCTAAATGCTGGGCCTACAGTTTCAACTTTTATCAAATTTGGTAAATTACAACTCACGACTGGTGAGGCCTCTGTAAGTCCATATCCCTGAAGTGTAGGAAGGCCGACTGCATTTAAAAACTCTCCTACATTTTGGTCCAATGCCCCTCCTCCTGAAACAAAAGCTTGAAGATTTCCACCAAACTGTGATCTAATTTTTTTTCTAACCAAATTTTCACATAAAAAATTCATCAATTTCTCACTTAAACTTAGTTTCTCTTTTTTTAACATTTTCTTTCCAAGAATTAATGTTTGGTAAATTAAAAATTTTTTTATTCCTGACTGTTTCTCAAAATTTATATTTATTTTCGTATATAAGTTTTGATAAAATCTTGGAACAGCTGTCATGATCGTTGGTTTAGCAACGCCCATATTAGAAATTAGTTTTTCTAAACTTTCAGCGTAAAAAACTTTAGCTCCAACTATGATTTGTATAAATTGTACTGTATGTTCATATGAATGTGATAAAGGTAACCAAGTTAAAAATGTAGGATCCTTTTTTTTAGTTAAAGTTTCTAGTAACTCAACTGCTCCTTCGCAGTTCGATAAAATACCACCATGACTTAAAACAACTCCTTTAGGATTTCCCGATGTTCCTGAAGTATAAATAATACAAGCAGGCATATTTCTTTTTAAAGCTTTGTTTACTATTTTTTCATTTATTTCTTCGTTTAATATTTCTTGAATTAATAAACTTTCGGAGTCTATCTCTTCAAAAGAGATTATTTTTTGTTCATTTAAATTTACATGTTTTTTAATTTTTTTAAATTGATCATTATTTGAAACTATAATTAAAGATGGCTTACAATCATTTAAAATATATTCGTAATCATTTGATGAATATGTTGTAAAAATTGGAACTGATATTCCTCCTGCATTCATCACAGCAAGATCTGATATTAACCAATAAGGTCTATTCTCAGATAATATTAAACAACGATCTCCCTCTTTAATTAACGATTTTATTTTTGATGAAAGTTTAAATATTCTTTCTTTTATGTCACCCCAACTATAAGTCGGTTTACCTGGTTTTAACCATTTTAAAAAAGGTCTGTCGGGATCAACCTCTTCACACTTTTTAAAGTATAGTTCTACAAGACTATTAGTTTTATCAATTTTCATAACTTGGTGGGCGAAGAGAGACTCGAACTCTCAAGGTATTGCTACCACCGGATTTTGAGTCCGGCGCGTCTACCAGTTCCACCATTCGCCCTTTTTTTGAAATAATCTAATTTATTTTTCGAACTATGAGAACAAAAATAATTGAGGTAACGAACATAATTAGTGCATATGCAGCTGTTGGCACCATAAATACTATATCGTTAAATAATTGTGTAGCTACGAACACAGCTAAAGTTCCATTTTGTAAGCCGCATTCAAGTGAAATACATTTTCTTTGTTCTAGCCCTGAAGCTAAAAATTTTGCCATGTAGTAGCCTATGAAAATCATTGTAACATTTAAGATGAAAGCTACTAAACCTGCTCTTGTTATAAAGCTTACTATCCTGTCCCACTCTTCTACCCAAATAGAGATAAAGACAACTAAAAATAATATTACTGACAATCTCTGAACTAACAGGGTTTTAGACACAATGAAATCTGTCATCAAACTTCTTACAATCATGCCAAAGATGACAGGAATAGTTACTACGATAAACATTTTCAATGCTATAATTAACATTGATATTTCTTTTGTAATTTCAATTCCTAAAAATTCTGCAGAATTAAATACAATTAAAGGTACTGTAATTACAGACATCAAACTTACCACCGCAGTTAACGTCACAGAGAGTGCAACATCTCCATTTGCAAATTTAGTTAATATATTTGATGTAACTCCGCCTGGAGCTGCTGCAATTACCATTACACCAAGAGCTATTTCTGGCGGCATTGAAATAATATGGATTAAGATAAAAGCGATAATCGGAAGTATTATAACTTGACCCAAAAAACCTATGATAAAATCTCTGGGGATTGAAATAACTCTTTTAAAATCTGCTACAGTTAGACCAAGACCCAAACCGAACATTATTATCGCAAGACAGACGGGGGCTATTGATTTTGCTATTTCCATAATTTTATAAAATTTTTAAATTTTAAATTTTGAATTAACCATATAATCAAACACATCTGTCAAAAATTCTGCTACCACATGTTGGTTTGTTAAAAAATTTTCTGCAACTTTTTTATTTAATTTTCCACCTTTTTTCATTTGATATTCCATTTTAGAATTTTTTTTAATACAGTCTTGTTTAACCAACCATTTTAATTTTCTAATTACTGTTGCCCTAGGTATACTTGAAATATCTGCAATGGACGAAGCATTTATACCTCGTTGAATTTTCACATCAGCAACATCTGAATAATAACTTTGAAGCGTAACCTCCGATGATAATAAATCATTTTCTGCTGCTCTTGCTAGGTGATACTGATGACTGAGAGCTATATTCCCCCAGACTATCCATGTTTCTAAATCTCCAAAAACATCTCTATGCCTAGTTAAAAAAGGTATTTGCAATTTAAAAAATCTTAACCAAATTATTGTAAAATATTTTTTTATAAAAGTTGAAATATAATCTTTTGACAATGGCTCACCAAACCCTTCTTGACCCTGTAACATTTTAGATTTTTTTTCAATAAATGTTGAGAGTAAATCAATAGAATTTTTTGGTTTTTGAGTTTCAATTCCTTGTCTATTAAATATGATTGATTTACCCTCTCTTTTTAATAAATTAGCATTTTGTAATTCATTTACTTTTCGTCTGATTGTTTCTTTCGGTATATTTAAATCTTTTGAAATTTGAATTAGATTTATTTTATCGATTTTGACAAAGTCTAAATCATAGTATTCATCCATTGATAAATATTGAAACTTATCTGAAAGGTTTTGCCAAGATCCTTTTATTAAATATATTAAAACTAAGTATTTATCTAGGTCATTAAAAGCTTTAAGAGCTCGACTGGTCCAAGCTTGTTGAAACTTTCCCCAAGTATCCCAGTGAGATAATATGTTTCTTTCAAGATGCTCTAGAACTAAAGTTTTATCAAATTTGTGCTCTTGCTGTGGAATTATTTTTTTTGTTTTTATATCAATAGTTTGAGACATTTTAATTTTTCCAAGTCACTGACTGGTTAATCAAAATTGCCATTAAAATCCAGATTATAAATGTGTCTCCAGGTGAAAAACCATAATCTGCTCCAAAAAAACCAGCAACAATTACAATCGCGTAAATTACAATAGTGGATAATATTAAACTTGCCAGATACCTTAGGATTGTGCATTTTAAATTCATGATATTAAAAAAACTATACGATAGATGTGTTGAGCTTGCCAGACATAAATTTTCAAAGCCATTATTAGGTTTTGTTGCATTTATTGAGAGTTTCTTTTTTCCAGTCCCGCCAGATTTAATGATTGTCCCTATGGTCGTAGCAAAAAAAGAAGATTATTTAAAAATTTTCCTTATTGCTACTACAGGTTCAGTGTTAGGTGGATTATTTGGCTACATGTTAGGAGTGTTTTTTTTAGATGCCTCTATGATAATTATTGAATTTTATGGATATGAGGAAAAAGTTTTTGAAATACAAAATAAAATGTCAACTAAAGGAGGATTTTTAGCTTGGTTAGGTATTATGTTCCTAGCGGGATTTACTCCTCTTCCATTTAAAGTATTTACGATAACAAGCGGAGTTATTAGTTATAATCTTCCAGTATTCTTCTTAATATGTTTGTTTACAAGAGGGTTAAGATTTTTTTTAGTAGCTTACTTTACCAGTCTTTTTGGTAAAAAATTTGGTACATTTATCGAAAAAAAAGGAGCACTTTGGTTTTCTTTAGCTGGAGTGTTTATTGTAATTCTAGCGATCGTCTTATATACAGTTTTTAAATAATGTTAAACAATAACAGACTTATATTAAATAGTATTTTAGTTTTTAGTATTTTATCTTTAATAATTGCTTATTTCATACAGTATATTTTAGGTCATAAACCATGTAATTTGTGTTTAATTGAAAGAATTCCTTACATAGCCTCGATTATTTTAATTCCACTTATATTCATAATTAATAAATTCGAAAAGTTAATATCTTTTATACTGTTATTATTCTTTACATTTGGTTCAATTGTATCATTTTACCATGTTGGCATCGAACAAGGTTTTTTTAGTGAGTCTTTATTATGTAAAATCGGGATTGGTAATGAAAATTTAACTGGAGAGGATCTTCTTAAACAACTCAAAAATTCCTCTGCAATAAGCTGCAAAAACGTGACTTTTAGGTTTGTTGGTCTCTCACTTGCTACAATAAATACAGTTATATCGATCTTACTAAGTGTTATTATGTTTAAAGTAATAAAAAATTATGGAAAAAACAAATAAAAAAACCTTAGAAGAAATTATAAGAGTAGACCATGCTGGAGAACGAGGTGCTATAAAAATTTACGAAGGCCAGCTGTTAGCTTTAAAAACATTTAAACAAAATGCTTCTCTTAAAAGAAAAATTGAAGAAATGAAGGAGCATGAGAGAGAACATTATGAATATTTTGATAATGAAATTAAAAAAAGAAACATAGAACCAACTAAACTTTTACCACTATGGGATATTATGGGTGTAACTTTAGGTTTTGGTACTGCCATGTTAGGGGAAAAAGCAGCAATGTTATGCACTGCATCAGTTGAAGAGGTAATTGATGGTCATTATAAAGACCAAACTTATAAACTTGGGAAAGATGAAGAGGAATTAAAAAAAAAGATTATGAAATTTAGACAAGATGAACTAGATCATAAAGACATTGCTTATGATAATGGGGCTACAAAAAAAGGTTTATTTGGCATTTTAGATAAAGTAATTAAAACCTCTTCAAGGATTGCAATTACTATTTCAGAAAAAATATAATTAAGGTTCTAACTCAATATCCCAATATAAGTAGTCCATCCAACTCTCATGGAGGAAGTTTGGTGGAAAGTTTCTTCCATTTTTATGTAAATCTTCTATTGTTGGTGCGTAGGGTTTATTAGCCAATTTTAAATCACAATTTTGGTAAAGTTTTCCACCTTTTTTAACATTGCAACTTGAACAAGCTGTTACAACATTATTCCAATCGGTTAAACCACCTTTTGATTTTGGAAGAAGATGATCAAAAGTTAAATCTTTTTTATCTCCGCAATATTGACAAGTAAATTTATCCCTTAAAAAGACGTTAAATCTTGTAAAATTAGGATTCTTAGTAGGTTGAATAAAATTTTTTAAAGCTATTACACTTGGTAAGTTCATTTCAAACGAAGGGCTTCTGATTTTTCTCTTATAATTTGAAACTATGCTAACTCGATTTAAAAAAACTGATTTTACGGCATCTTGCCAGCACCACAATGATAAAGGATAATAACTCAATGGTCTAAAGTCAGCATTTAAAACTAATGCTGGACACTTCTCTAATGGAACTTTATCTAACGAAGATATAATCATTCATCGAAGCTAACTGAAACAGAAAATTATATCAAGTTATAATTTTGTAACAGTAGATAAATAAACTAATACAAATGTTTTTTTATAAATTGTAAGCCTAAACTTGAGCCCTCTGTAGGAATACGATGTTCACAATTTTCAAATATTTTTGTTTCAATTGGATAGTCATTTTTGTTAAAAAAATTTTTTGCCTCCAATAAACCATCAATTGTTACAATTTGATCTTTGTCTCCATGCATTAACATAATATTTGGTCTAGAAATCAAATTTTTACTTAAATGATCTGTGTCAATTATCCTACCTGAATAACCTATTATTGAATTAATTTTATCTTTTCTTTTAATTCCTGTCTGCAAACTGATCATGCATCCTTGGCTGAAACCTCCTATAATAATTTTATTTGCTGGTATATCATTATTTAATTTTACCTCATCAATTAGTTTATTTAATTCAATTTCTGCAACTAAAGATTTAGATAATACTTGATCTGGAGTTCGATCCATTAAATCAAACCACTGATATCCAGACGGGCTTGCAGCACATACTTCAGGAGCATCAGGACATATAAATATCGTCTCAGGTAAATAAGCTTTCCAATAATTTGCTAAAATTGAAATATCTTTACCATCACCTCCGTATCCGTGGCAAAGTATTACAGCATTTTTGGGTTTAGCTTTTGATAATGGTTCTAAAATGGTTGTATTTAATGAGTAGGTCATGTTAGTTATCTAAAAATAATGTCTGAATTTTTTTTTAATTTTATTGGTTTCTCTTTATTAGGTGCTGTTGCCATAGTTTTAGTAATGGGTATTTATACTTTATTTAAAGGGGGGAGCACTAGTAAAAAATATTCAAATAAACTTATGCAGTTACGGGTTTTATTGCAGTTCATTGCAGTAATTGTTTTAGTTTTGATGGCTTACTTTTTAAAAAACTAAATATAATTTTTCAAAATTTTAATAAATTCTTCATTTGTAAAATCAATTTCTCCGACAATTCTTCCAAACTCTCTACCGTTTTTGTCAACAAGTATACTCGTTGGCAATCCTCTCATCTTAAATTGTTTTACTAATTTTAATTCTGGGTCAAAATATATATCTAAACTTAAAACTCCAATAAATTTGAAAAAATCTTGAGCTTTTAATTTATTGGGCTTTTCCATGTTGATTGCATAAACTTTTATTTCTGGAAATTCAAAGGTAAGCTTTTCTAGTGATGGCATTTCTCTTCTGCAAGGCGCGCACCATGTAGCCCAGAAATTTAATATCATGATATTGCCTTTTTTATTCGTTAAATCGACTTCCTGAAGATTTAAATCTTTAAATTTTAGTTCTTTTATTGTCTTTGGTTTTTCATAAATAACTATATTTTTGGAAAAATCAGTGTCAGCCAAAACGTTTTTGCTGATTAAAAACGCAAGTAATATGTGAATATAGATTTTAAAAGATTTACTAATTTTCATATTAATTTAAATTAAAAATAACATAGTTTATGACAAATAAGAATAAGACAGTTTGGTCAAGTAGATTTAAAAGCTCGATTTCTAAATCATTTCAAAGAATTGGAGCTTCTATAAACGTAGATAAAAGACTCTACGAACAAGATATTTTTGCCTCAAAAATTCACACCCAGATGCTAATTAAGAAAAAAATTATACCTGCTAAAGAGGGTAAAAAAATACTTAAGGGATTAGAAAAAATTAAAGGACAGATCAAAAGAGGTAAGTTTGTTTTTAAAGAAAAATTTGAGGATATTCATTTAAACATTGAAAAAAAATTATATGAACTAATCGGAAACTCAGCAGGTTATATGCACACAGCTAGATCAAGAAACGACCAAGTAGTTACTGATTTTAAGATTTGGGTAAAAGATTCATCTCTAATATTGATTAAAGAATTAAACTCTTTAATGAAAAATATTGTAATCAAAGCTGAAAAAAATGTGAACACTGTAATGCCAGGATTTACTCATCTTAAAAATGCGCAGCCAATATCTTTTGCTCACTATTTATTAGCTTATTATGAAATGTTAAAAAGAGATAAAAAAAGATTTTTAAATAATTTGGAATTAATTGACGAGTCGCCTTTAGGAGCTGCAGCTTTATCGGGTACTTCTTATAATATAGATAGAAATTTTACATCTAAAAAATTAGGCTTTAAAAAGCCAACGGATAATTCAATTGATACTGTCTCTGATAGAGATTTTGCAATAGATTTTCTTTACGCTTCTGCAGTTTGTGCAATGCATTTATCAAGGTTGGCTGAAGACTTTATAATATTAAATTCAGATGCCTATCAACTAATTACTTTTAACGACAAAATGTTAACTGGATCTTCTATCATGCCGCAAAAAAAGAATCCTGATCCAGCAGAGCTTATTAGAGGAAGAACTGGGATCAATTATGGAAAATTAAATTCAATTTTAACAATTATGAAAGGGCTTCCAATTTCTTATTTTAAAGATCTACAAGATGATAAAGCATTAGTATTTGATGGATTTGATACTTTAAAAGATACTTTAGTCATGAGTAGTGAATTAATAAAGAATGTTAATCCGAATAAAGTTAGAATGTCTGATATGGCAAAAACCGGATATACAACAGCAACAGACTTCGCGGACTACTTAGTAAAAGATAAAAATCTGTCTTTTAGAGATGCTTATAAAATATCATCAAAAATTGTTAATTATGCAGAAAAGAATAATAAAAATTTAGATGAGCTGACTTTAAATGAAATTAAAAAGTTTTATAAACACTTAAGTAGTAATGTTTTAAAAGTTTTTAACGTAAAAAATTCTATGAATTCAAAAAATTCTTATGGAGGAACATCTGAAAGAAATGTAAAAAATATGATTAGAAAATACAAAAAGGAAATTAAATGAGACATATAATTGCACTTATTTTATTAATATTCATATTAGAATCGTGTGGAAAAAAATCAGATCCTCAGTACCAAGGGTCAATTAATAGTTTTACGAAGATAATTTAATATATGTCTTATATAAGATATAAAAATAATACTCTATTTGTAGAAAGAGTTTCTGTAAGAAGTTTAGCTTCAAAATTGAGCACACCTTTTTATCTTTATTCTGAAGGAAATATTATTGAAAACTATAGATCATTTTTAAATAATTTTAAAAAATCCAACCCCTTAATTTGTTTTTCAGTAAAAGCAAATTCGAATATACAAATTTTAAGAGTTTTAAGAAAAATGGGATCAGGTGCTGATGTAGTCTCAGGTGGTGAATTACTTAAAGCTATTAAATCTGGCATAAAACCAAACAAGATTGTTTTTTCGGGTGTTGGTAAAACAGAAGATGAAATTAAATTAGCGATAAGAAAAAAAATATTATTAATTAATGTAGAGTCAGAAAACGAAGCTGTATTAATTAATAAAATTGCAGGTAATTTAAAAAAAAGGGTTGCTATTGGTATAAGATTAAATCCTGATATTAACGCTCCAACACACCAAAAAATTTCTACAGGTAAAGCAGAAGATAAGTTTGGTCTTTCAAAAACAAATTTAATTTCATTTTGTTTAAATATAAAAAAATTAAAAAACTTAAAACTTAATGCAATAAGCGTACACATAGGAAGTCAAATATTAAGTGAAAATCCTTTCAAAAAAACTTTAAAAGTTTTAGAAGAAATAATTAAAAAAACTAAAATTTACTTCGAGTTCGTAGATCTTGGTGGTGGATTTGGAATTGCTTATAAAAAAAGTGATAGACAAATAAATCTTAAAAATTACTCAAATTTAGTGGAAAAATTTAAAAAAAAATATAACTGCAATATTATTTTTGAGCCAGGACGAGCAATTGTAGGTAATGCTGCTATTTTAGTATCTAAAGTTCAATATTTAAAAAAAGGTTCCAATAAAACTTTTGCGATTCTCAATGCTGGTATGAATGATTTTATGAGAACTGCGCTTTACGATGCCGTTCACAATATAATTCCAGTTATTAAAAATAATAAAAAAAATAAAGGGACTTTAGAATTTGTTGGACCAATATGTGAGACGACTTGCAAATTTATCAAATATAAAAAATACCAGAAACTAAATCAATCTGATTTTGTTGCTATTTCAGATGTTGGAGCTTACGGCGCATCTTTATCTTCAAACTATAATACTAAACCGTTAATAGCTGAAATAATTGTGAAAAATTCTAAAGCAAGAGTAATTAGAAAAAAACAGGATATAAAAGATTTGCTTAAACAATAATGCAATTTATAAGATCAGTTTTATTTACTATATTGTTTTATTTAACCTTGATATTGGTTTTTATCATCGCAATACCAACATTAATTTTACCAAGTAAAGCTACTTTAATCTGTGGAAAAATTTTGGCTTATATGATTATTTTTTTATTAAGGTTTATATTAGGAGTTAAAGTTATCTTTTCTGGAATAGAAAATTTGAAAAAAAACGAGAGATATTTTGTTGCAAGTGCACATCAATCTTTACTTGAAACGTTTATACTCCAAGCCCCTTTACAATACCCTATTTTTATCCTTAAGAAAGAACTACTTAAAATTCCATTATTTGGTTGGTACCTAAAAAAAATTGGTTCAATTGATATCGTTAGAGATACTACAACCAAGGATAATTTAGATTTTTTTGATAAAATTAAGAATAATATTGAAATTAGTAAAAGACCTTTATTAATTTTTCCTCAGGGAACGAGAGTAAGATTTGGTGAGAAGACACCATTTAAAAAAGGTGCCGGTAGAATTTATCAAGCATTAAATTTACCTTGTGTTCCCGTTGCATTAAATACAGGTAAAGTTTGGCCAAAAAATAGTTTTTTGAAATATAATCACGACATTAAGATATCTTTCTTGGAACCAATTGAGCCTGGTAAAGATAAAAATGTTTTTATAAACGATTTAGAAACAAAAATTTATCATTCTATTGATAATTTAAATTAATTTTTCTTTCTTCCAAAATCAGGGCTCTTGACATCTTGTCCAGCTTGAATAATTTCTTTTCTAACATTCTTAGTTGAAGCAAAAATCTTTAAAAGTTTATCACCATTTTTTTCAATAATAGCTTTTTTAAAATCATCAATGTTTTTAGAAAATTCGTCTAAAATCTTTATTATATTTTCACTATTATCAATGAAAATATCCCTCCACATCAATGGATCTGAAGAGGCGATACGAGTAAAATCCCTTAAACCTCCAGCACTATACTTAATAATTTCATCTCTAAATTTTTCATCATTATTAATTGCTGTTTTGACGATATTATACGCTACTGCGTGCGGTAAATGACTTGTCAGTGCAAGTATGTGATCATGTTCCTCGATACTCATTAATTTTACCTTGCTTCCTAAAAATTCCCAAAATTTTTTTAGTTTTTCCACTTTATCCTTGTTTGAATTTTTGTTGTCACAAACAATTGTCCATCTGTCTTTAAACAAGTCTTTAAAACCTGCGGATGGACCACTTTCCTCAGTACCTGCTATAGGGTGAGAAGCAATCCAGGAAATATTTGTTAAATTTAAATTTTCAAAGACTTTATTTACCTCTTTTTTTACAGAACCAGTATCCGTAATTAAAACATCCTTTTTAAATGCGTCTTTAGAAGATAGTAAAACTTCTTTGTAAGAACTTAAAGGAATAGCAAGAATTATTAGATCTGAGTCTTTAACTGCTGACTGAATATCTTTTGCGATATTACTACATAAATTTTCTTTTTTAATGGTTTCTACTACATTCTTTGATTTATCAAAAACTGTAATCGATTTACTAATTTCATTATTATTAATATTCCTTAAAATTGATGAACCAATCAAACCACAACCAATAATAGTTATCTTTTCAAACATCAAATTATCTTCCTTAAAGTACTTATAAATTTTTTATTTTCTAAATTGTTTCCAACTGTTACTCTTAAAGAGTTCTTAATATTATATACATCCATTTTTCTAACTAATATTCCATTTTTCGCCAATTTTAAAAATATTTTTTTTGCACTAACTTTAACTTTATCAAAGTTAATCAATAAAAAGTTACCATAACTTGAGTTTGTTTCTATTCCTAAACTCTTAAAATTGTTATAAAAAATTTTGGTCCATTTATTAACGTGCTTAATTTCTTTACTTAACCACTTAATATCTTTAATTGACTCCACTGCAGCAAATAAGGCAGCTCGATTAATATTGAAAGGTGGTTTGACTTTATTCAAAGTGTATATCAAATTTTTAGGACCATATCCCCATCCAACCCGTAATCCTGCAAGACCATAAATTTTTGAAAATGTTCTTGTAATAATAACATTGTTAAAATTTGAGAATAACTTCATTCCAGATAAGTAATTTTTGTCTTTTACATATTCGAAATAAGCATCATCAACAACTAATAATATATTACTTCTTAACTTTTTTCTTAATCTTAATAATTCTTTTTTACTAATAATTGTTCCAGTAGGGTTATTGGGGTTGGCTAAAAAAACAATTTTTGTTTTTTTGGTAACTTTAGAAAGAATATTATCAATAGATATTTTAAAATTTTTTTCTTTAGCATATTTAATCTTTGCTCCATAAATTTTACTATAGATTCTATAAATTATAAAACTAAACTCAGGAACAATTACCTCATCATTTTTATTTAGAAATGATTTACATATCAATTCAAATATTTGATCAGAGCCAGATCCTAATATAATTCTTTTAGGATCAAGTTTAAATTTATTAGCTAGTACTTTCCTGAGTAGTCGACCTTCAGAGTCTGGATATCGTTTTAAATTTTTTGACTCTTTGATGTATTCTTTTATTGCTTTAGGACTTGGTCCCAAAGCCGACTCATTGGCAGAGAGTTTAATTTTAACTGTTTTTCGCTTGTACAAACTTAATCCAGCAACATATTTTTCTGCATTAATTTTATTTGGCTTTGGTAAGTTCATTTCATTTAGTTAATATATAAAAAGCTTTAGTAATGCTAGTTTCATGACATATGAATTTGACAAGTTTACGACTATTTAGTATTAATCTGATCAAGGCGCTGATTTAACCAAATTGCAGGCGCTTGATAAATATAGCTAAATAGGAGATAGCCCAGTTTAGCTGGGCTTTTTTTTTGGATGAATAAAAAACTAGAAAATATTAAAAAATATACTGTCTCAAAACCACTTAGATTAGATTGCGGCAAAACTATAAATAATTTTCCTCTTGCATATGAAACTTACGGGAAATTAAATGAAAATAAAGACAACGCCATTCTTGTATTTCATGCCCTCACTGGGGATCAATTTGTTGCAGGGACTAATCCTATTACAAATAAAGAAGGTTGGTGGGTTACAGCGGTCGGTCCAGGCAAAGCAATAGATACAAATAAATACTTTGTTATTTGTGCGAATGTAATTGGTGGCTGTATGGGGTCTCTGGGTCCAAAAGAAATTAATCCAGAGAATAAAAAACCATATGGATTAGATTTTCCCGTAATTACAATTAAAGATATGGTTAAAGCACAAGAATCTTTACTTGATCATTTGGGAATAAATCAACTCTTATGTGCAACAGGTGGTTCAATGGGAGGCATGCAACTACTGCAATTTTGCGCAACATTTCCAGATAAAACTTTTTCAGCCATACCTATAGCTTGTAGTTCAAGCCATAGTGCGCAAAATATTGCTCTAAATGAATTAGCTCGCCAAGCTATCATGGCTGATCCAGTTTGGGACAACGGAAAATATGTCTTAAAAAACGTTCAGCCAAAAAATGGTTTAGCTGTTGCAAGAATGGTTGGACATATTAGTTATTTATCTGAAAAAGGAATGCAGGAAAAATTTGGAAGAAAATTGCAAGAAAAGGCAGATTACGAATTCAGTTTTAATGCTGATTTTCAAGTGGAAAGTTATTTAAGACATCAAGGATTTGCATTTGTAGAAAGATTTGATGCAAATTCTGTATTATACATAACAAGGGCAATGGATTATTTCGATCTTTCAAAGCAATTTAAAGGTGGACTTACTGAAGCTTTTAAAAATCAAAAAACAAAATTTTTGGTAATATCGTTTTCATCTGATTGGCTTTACACAACCAAAGAAAACAAAGACATTGTAATAGCTTTGAATGCTTCTGGAGCAGATGTTTCATATTCAGAAATTATTTCAGATAAAGGACATGACTCTTTTTTGTTAAATGAACCTGAATTTTTAAAAACATTAAAAGGTTTTATAGACTCTATGTATGGAAAATTTAAAAATGAAAAAAGAATTTAAAGTAATCGCAGAATTGCTATCTAATAATACAAGGGTGCTTGATGTAGGTTGTGGAGATGGGTCTCTTATGGCCTTATTAAAAAATGATAAAAATATTGAAGTAAGAGGATTAGAGCTTAACCAAGATAAAGTACAACTATGTATTCATAAAGGTTTGCCAGTCATTCAAGGTAATGCTGAAACAGAACTTCATCAATTTCCAAATCAATCTTTTGATTATGTAATTTTAAGTCAGACTCTTCAAGCCTTTTACGACCCAGAAAAAGTACTAAAGGAACTTTTAAGAATAGGAAAATCTGTAGTTATCTCTATTCCAAACTTTGGTTATTGGAAGGTAAGAGCAAAA
The DNA here is from genome assembly GCA_028408795.1 of Candidatus Pelagibacter sp. The sequence goes on along the minus strand of JAOOLP010000001.1, from coordinate 100,644 downwards.
CTTTTATTTTTTGGTAAAATGCCTGTAACTAAAACATTGCCAAATACTTGGTATAATACACCAAACTTGCATATGTGTACAATTAAGGATTTATTTAACTTTTGTGATGAAAAAAATATTAAAATAAAAAAGGTTTTAGGAATAAACGAAGATAAAACATCATTAATAAAAAAAAGTAATTTAGAAATCAAAAATCTTTTTTCAAAATTAGGAATTTTTTTAGTTGGGTAATATGAAAGTAGAAATTATTAAGTGTTTAAGTGATAATTATAGTTATTTAATCTACGAAAAAGAGACAAACACTGTATCAATTATCGACCCTTCAGAATTTGAGTCCTGTGATAAAATTATTAAAAAGTATAACAAATTAGATTTTATATTAAATACACACCATCATGCAGATCATGTTGATGGTAATCTTAATCTGAAAAAAAAATACAATGCAAAAATATTAGGTTTTGTTTCAGATAAAGACCGAATTCCAGGAATAGATATTTTGCTAAAAGAAAATCAAAAACAAAAAATTGGAAATCTCGAATTTGAAGTAATTTTTGTACCTGGCCACACTAAAGGTCATATAGCCTTTTATTTTAAAAAAGAAAAAATTGTCTTTACAGGAGATACATTATTTTCTTTAGGATGTGGAAGAGTCTTTGAAGGCTCTCACAAAGAAATGTTTGATTCTTTAGTAAAATTGAAAAATCTTCCGCTAGAGACAAAAGTGTATTGTGGACACGAATATACGAAATCAAATTTAGATTTTTGTCTAAAATACGATCCTAAAAATACTTTGTTAAAAGAGAAATTAATAAAGCTCAATTTATTATTAAAAAAGAATTTACCATCTATTCCAACTACTATAGATGATGAGATTAAAATGAACATTTTTTTTAGATTTGATAATGCAAGTGTTAAAAAGGGTTTGAATCTTAAAGATTCTTCAGATCAGGAAATTTTTAGCAAATTACGAGATTTAAAGGACACTTTTTAACATCAATAATCTTGACTTGATGATACTGGGAGCTATATTGCGTTGAAACTAAGGAAAATAGATTTATGTCATTTGCAATTATAGAAACGGGTGGAAAGCAGTATAAGGTTTCTGCAAGTAAAATACTAGAAGTGGAAAAACTGAACGTGAAAGTTGGTGAAACTATCAAATTTAAGAATGTTTTACTTTTAAACGATGATACTAGCACTGAAATAGGAAATCCTAATATTGATGGAGCAACAGTAGAGGCAAAGCTTTTAGATAATGTCAAAGACAGAACAGTTTTAGTATTTCATAAAAGAAGAAGAAAACACTCAAGAAAAAAAAATGGCCACAGACAAAGACATGCAAAAATTCAAATAACAAAGATTTTAGCTAAAGGTGGAAAAGTTATTGATGAAGCTAAATTAAATGAAAAGAAAAAAACTACAAAAGCTGAAAAAAAAGATATAAAAAAATAGGAAGTTAAATGGCAACAAAAAAAGCAGGTGGATCATCAAAAAACGGCCGAGATAGCAAAGGTAGACGCTTAGGGGTTAAACGATATGGTGATCAAATAGTAATTCCTGGTAATATTATAGTAAGACAAAGAGGTACTAAAATTCATCCTGGTGACAATGTAGGTATGGGTAAAGATCACTCGATTTTTTCTTTGATTAAAGGAAAAGTAAAATTTAAAAAATCTAAACTAAACAGAACTTTTGTTTCTGTGATCCCCAATTAAATATATATAAATAACTAAAGTTATTTATTATACCCAAAATGAAATTTTTAGATCAAGCTAAAATATATATCAAGGCAGGAAACGGTGGTTCAGGATCAGCTAGTTTTCGAAGAGAAAAGTTCATTGAATATGGTGGGCCTGATGGGGGAGATGGAGGAAATGGAGGTTCAGTAGTTATTCAATCTGATAGAAATTTAAATACTCTTATTGATTTTAGATATGCTCAACATTTTAAAGCTGAACATGGAAAACCTGGTAGTAAACGAAACAAAACAGGTGCAAATGGTAAAGACTTAATTTTAAAAGTTCCTTTAGGTACTCAAGTATTTGAAGAAGACAACAATACTTTAATTTATGATTTTACGGCAAATAAAGAAAAATTTCTTGTTGCTGCTGGAGGAAAAGGTGGACTAGGTAATGTTAGATTTAAAAGTTCTACAAATAGAGCTCCTAAGAAAAAAACTTCTGGTAGATCCGGAGAAGAATTTTGGATATGGTTGCAGTTAAAAGTAATCGCTGACATTGGAATCATTGGAAAACCAAATGCTGGAAAATCTAGTTTATTAGCAGCCTTAACAAGAGCAAAACCAAAAATAGCAAATTATCCCTTTACCACAATTAATCCAAATTTAGGAGTAACTTACTATTCAGGTAAAGAAGTTACTTTAGCTGATATTCCAGGATTGGTTGAGGGAGCTCATAAAGGTGTTGGACTTGGAGATAAATTTCTACGTCATATAGAAAGGTGTAAGGTTTTATTGCATTTGATTGATTTAACAGAGAAAGATCTAATAAACACTTACAAAAAAATTAAACAAGAGTTATCCTCCTATGATAAAAAATTAGTAAACAAAAAGGAAATTATATTTTTTAACAAATCTGATTTAGTAGACTCAAACGATATTAAAAGTAAATTGAACGAGTTTAATAAAAAGATTAATACCAATTATGAAATAGTTTCAGTGTATTCAAAAGCAGATGTAACAAAAATTAAAAAAATATTAATTAAATATGCTAGTCAATAATTCAAAAAAAATTGTAATTAAGTTAGGCTCAGCAACAGTAGTTGATAGTAAGGGAAAATTTAAAAAAAAATGGGTCACATCTTTAATTAAGGACATTAAAAAATACGGAAAAGGAAAAAATTTTGTTATTGTTTCATCGGGCGCAATAGCCTTAGGCCAAAAATATTTAAAGATTAAAAAAAAGAAAATTAAATTAGAAATGAGTCAAGCTATAGCAGCTATTGGTCAAATTCATTTGGCAGGGGAATTTCAAAAACTATTTGATAAGTTCAAAATTAAATCTGGTCAAATTTTGATTAGCCCGGATGACACTGAACAGAGAAAACGTGCTTTAAATGTTAGAAGTACTTTTGAAAATTTATTTAATCTTAAGGCTATACCTGTAGTAAACGAAAATGACACGACTGCAACAGCAGAAATCAAATATGGAGATAATGATAGATTAGCAGCAAGGGTATCTCAAATAGTAGGTGCAGATACCTTAATCATTTTATCAGATGTTGACGGTCTCTATAACAAATCCAAAAAAATAGTTAGAACCGTTAAAAAAATTGATGAAAATATTTATTCATTAATTGATAATAGTAAAAATTTTTATGGATCAGGAGGAATTTCTACAAAATTAGACGCAGCAAAAATTTGTATTAATTCAGGATGCCATATGTTTATTGCTAATGGAAAAAAAGAAAATCCTATTAAAAGGATGCTGGACAAAAAAATTTTTACTCATTTTATACCTAAAATTTCTAGTTTGGATGCCAGAAAGAAATGGATAATAGGATCTTTAAACTCCTCTGGTATAATCTGTGTAGATAACGGTGCAGCAAAAGCACTTTTAAATGGAAAAAGTTTATTGGCGGCTGGAATAACCAAGATTAAAGGATCATTCGATAAAGGAGAAAATGTATTAGTAATTGATGAAAATGAAGAACAATTAGCAAGAGGATTGGTCTCTTTTAATTCAGAAGAAATTAACAAAATTAAAGGAAAACAAAGTAACGAAATAGAAAAAGTTTTAGGATATTTAAGTAAATCTGAAATTATTCATAAAGATGATATGGTAAAACTATAAATGAAGTATTTAGAAAAAATAGGTAAAAAATCAAGAAAAGCATTTGAAGACCTTAAAACTGTAAAGCACGAGAGAATTAAAAAGGTTTTAAATGATTATAATAAAGAGTTGTTAAGAAACAAAATACAAATTATCAAACATAATCAAAAAGATATAAAAAACATAAAACGTAAACATTTAATTGATAGACTCATATTAAATGATAAACGGATCGAGGGAATAAGAGACTCTATAAATGAAATTTCAAAATTTAAAAATCCCATAGGTAGAACACTGGAGCGATGGAAAAGACCTAATAAATTAGAAATAAAAAAAATTTCAACACCAATAGGAGTAATTGGAATTATTTATGAAAGCAGACCGAATGTTACTGCTGATGTTGCTGCTTTAAGTCTTAAGTCTGGAAATTGCTCAATTTTAAGGGGAGGCACAGAGGCTTTTAACTCAAATAAAATTCTGGCTAATATTTTTAGGAATGTGCTTCAAAAAAATAAAATAAACAGAAATTGTATTCAATTTATAGAAAAAAAAGATAGAAAAATCGTGGACGCCATGCTTTCAAAGATGAGTAAATATATTGACGTTATTGTGCCAAGAGGTGGAAAAGGATTAGTGGCTAAAGTTCAAAAATTTTCTAATATTCATGTGATTGGTCATTTAGAAGGTCTTTGTCATATATTCGTAGATAAAAGTGCTAATTTAAAAATGGCAAAAAAAATAATTGTTAATGCCAAAATGAGAAGAACTAGTATCTGTGGCGCAGTAGAAACACTTCTAATAGATGAAAATGCACTGAAATCTCACGCTAAGGAAATAGTGAACTCTTTAATAAGTTCTGGATGTGAGGTGAGAGCTGATAGTAAAATTAATAAATTATTTAATAACAAGTTAAAAATTGCTAAAGATAAAGATTGGAAAACTGAATATTTAGATGCAATTATCTCAGTGAAGACTGTAAAGAATGTTCATGAAGGTGTTAACCATATTTTAAAATATGGAACAATGCATACTGATAGTATTATTACAAATAATAATAAAAATGCAAAAATATTTCTAGAGAGAGTTAATAGCTCTATCGCAATGCACAATGCTTCCACACAATTTGCGGATGGAGGGGAGTTTGGCTTTGGAGGTGAAATAGGGATTTCAACAAATAAACTTCCTCCTAGAGGGCCAGTAGGTATTAACCAATTAACATCATATAAATATTTAGTCTCTGGAAAAGGTACAATTCGACCGTAAATTATAATGTTGGTAAAAAAAAAGGGTATAGGAATTTTTGGAGGTAGTTTTGATCCACCCCATGAAGCACATTTAAAAATTTCTAAAATAAGTTTAAAAAAAATATCTCTTAAAAAAATTTATTGGGTTGTAACTAAAAAAAATCCATTTAAAGAAAAACCGTTTTACTCAATTTCAGAGAGGGTAAAAAAATCAAAAGAAATTCTTAAAAAAAATAAAAAAATAAATGTTCTATACCTTGATAAAATAGTAAATTCCTCAAGAACTATCCACACGATAGATTATTTTATTAATAAGAAAAATCACAAAAATTTGTACTTAATTATAGGGTCAGATAGTTTATTAAAGTTTCACAAGTGGAAAAGTTGGAAAAAAATTGTTAAATTGACAAAACTAGTTGTTTTTTCTAGAAAAGGGTATGATAAAAAAGGTAAAAATTCTAAAGTGGTAAAATACTTAAATAAAAAAAATATTATTTTCGTAAATAACAAGTTTTTCAATACATCTTCATCAAAAATAAGAAAAAGACTTAAATGAAAATTGTAGACATTAAAAATAGCATTGAAAAAATATTAGATGATAATAAAGCCAAAGATATAAAATCAATTAATTTAAAAAATAAATCATATATAGCAGATTATATGATTATCGCCTCTGGAACTTCCTCAAGACATCTACAGGCCCTCTCAGAAATTCTTATCAGTGAATTAAAAAAAATCGGTTTAGGTGAATTTCATATTGAGGGTCGAGAAAGTAGTGATTGGAAATTAGTTGATGCTAATGATATTATTGTGCATATATTCCATCCAGAAAAAAGACAATTTTATGATTTAGAAAAAATGTGGTCAGAAGAAATTCCTAAGGAAAAAGCAGCTATATGAAAAAAATTATTTTATTGTTTTTTTTATTATTCAATTCTTCATTTGTTTATGGAAACTCAAATAACGAACTCTTTGAAAAAATTGATATTTTTGGAGAAGTTCTTGAAAAAATTAAAACAGATTATGTAGACGATGTTGATCAGTCTGAAATAATGGACTCTGCGATTAATGGTGTTTTACAATCATTAGATCCGTACTCGGCTTATATGAGTCCAGAAATATTTAAAGAGATGCAAACAGATACTAGAGGGGAATTTGGTGGACTTGGAATTGAAATAGGTATGGAAGCCGGCGTAGTAAAAGTAATCGCCCCAATAGATGATACACCCGCAGCTTTAGCAGGTATTAAATCAGGAGACTACATTGTAAAAATAGGTGGAGAACAAGTTCAAGGTAAATCTTTAATGGAAGCAGTAAAATTAATGAGAGGACCGGTCGGAACTTCTATTAAACTGACCATTAGAAGAAAAAATATTAAAAAACCATTAGAATTTAAAATTGTTAGAAAAATTATTGAAATAAAATCAGTTAACGCTGAGATCTTAGGCAAGAATAAAAACTTGGGTTATATCCGGCTAAAATCATTCAATGAAAATAGTGACAAACAATTTTTAGATATAGTAAAAAAATACGAGAAAAATCCAAAGATTAATGGCTATATTTTAGATTTAAGGAATAATCCAGGGGGATTACTAAATCAAGCGATTAATATAACTGATTTTTTTTTAGATGATGGACAAATAGTTTCAACAAAAGGAAGAAATATTTCTGAAACAAGAAAATTTTTTGCAAAAAAAGGTGACGAAATTAAAGGAAAGCCGATTATTGTAATGATCAACAACGGATCTGCATCGGCTTCAGAAATTTTTGCTGGTGCTTTAAAAGATCATAAGAGAGCAATTATTTTGGGAGAAAGCTCATATGGCAAGGGTTCTGTGCAATCAATTATTCCTTTGAGAAATGGGGGAGGAATGAGACTTACAATTTCAAAATATTACTTGCCTTCTGGAAACTCAATCTCTGAAGTAGGTGTTACCCCGGATATAGTGGTTGAAGAAAAAGGAAGTGATTTTAAGATTAATTCAGAGAAAGATAATCAATTAAATTACGCACTTAAACTGTTTAATTCTTAAATAATGTTAAAAAAAAACCTTCCTTTAAGAATTGGTGTAGGTGCGATCGTATTGAACAATAATAATAAAATTTTTGTAGGCAAAAGAAAAGATAATCCCGTGGACAAATGGCAAATGCCACAAGGAGGTGTAAACAAAAATGAAAATTTTATAACTGCTATGCGAAGGGAACTTGAGGAAGAAACAAGTATCAAATCAATTGAAGTACTAAAAACATTAGATAATTTTTTCGTTTATGAACTACCTAAAGAACTCTTAGGTATAATTTGGAAAGGTAAATTTAGAGGTCAAAAACAAAAGTGGTTTATTGTGAGATTTAAAGGAGAAGAAAGTGAGATCAACTTAAAAACAAAACATCCAGAGTTTATTGAGTGGAAATGGATAGATATGAGTGATTTGCCGAAAGTAATTGTCGATTTTAAAAAGCGTGTTTATGAAAATTTATTGATTGAACTGAAAAGATATTTTAATTCACGTGCTTGAGGACATCAATTTTATAGGATAGCAAATATCTTTCTTTGTCACTAATATCTTTTTGATCAATTCTTTCTTTAGAGATCTTAATTACATTATTAATTTCATCTTGATTAAATTTAGAAAGATCTTTTGCTGTAGATGTTAATATCAATAAATTATTTTTTGAAAACTCTACTGTACCTTCCTCAATAAAAAATTTCGTTTCTTGATTATCTTTTTTTATAGTTATTATCCCAGGTCTCAAAAATGTAATCATAGGGACATGGTCTTTTAATATTCCCATTTCACCCTCATATGATGGTAATGTTACTTCTTTGGTCTCTGATTTTAAAACTGATTTACTAGGACTTATAACTTCTACAATGAAATTTTCTGACATTATTTTTTGTTTTCTTTAGACATTTTTTCAGCTTTTTCTATCGCCTCTTCTATGCCACCTACCATATAAAAAGCTGCCTCAGGTAAATTATCATGTTCTCCTTTGCATATCGCGTCAAAGCCTTTAATTGTAGACTCTAAATTAACAAGCTTACCTGGTGACCCTGTAAATACTTCTGCCACAAAAAACGGCTGTGACAAAAATCTCTGTATCTTACGAGCCCGCGCAACTGTTAGCTTGTCCTCTTCTGAAAGCTCATCCATACCTAAAATTGCTATAATATCTTGAAGAGATTTATATGCCTGAAGAATCCTTTGAACATCTCTAGCTACTCTATAATGTTCATCTCCAACAATTCTTGGATCTAATATTCTTGAAGTTGAATCTAGAGGGTCAACTGCAGGATAGATACCTATTTCTGCGATTTGTCTTGATAAAACAGTGGTAGCATCTAAATGTGAAAATGAGGTAGCAGGTGCTGGATCAGTTAAATCATCTGCTGGCACATAAATCGCCTGAACAGAGGTAATAGACCCTTTATCCGTTGAAGTAATTCTCTCTTGTAAATTACCCATGTCAGTTGCTAGAGTCGGTTGATAACCTACTGCAGATGGTATCCTTCCTAACAAAGCAGAAACTTCTGAGCCTGCTTGAGTAAACCTAAAAATATTATCAACGAAGAAAAGAACATCCTGGCCTTCTTTATCTCTAAAATATTCTGCTACTGTTAATCCAGTTAATGCTACCCTTGCTCTAGCACCTGGAGGTTCGTTCATTTGTCCATAAACTAATGCTGCTTTAGAACCCTTACCTTCTGTTTTAATTACTCCTGACTCGATCATCTCATGATACAAATCATTTCCTTCTCTTGTTCTCTCGCCAACACCAGCAAAAACTGAAAATCCTCCATGAGCTTTTGCGATATTATTAATTAATTCCATTATTGTAACTGTTTTACCTACACCTGCACCTCCAAATAATCCAATTTTTCCACCTTTTGCATAAGGGGCTAACAAATCAATTACTTTAATCCCAGTTACTAATTGTTCAGTCTCAGTTGCTTGATCTGTAAATTTTGGTGCGGGTCTGTGTATTGGCCATTTTTCTTTTGTGACAACTTCACCCTTCTCATCAATTGAGTCTCCTACTACGTTTATAATTCTTCCTAAAGTTTCTGGTCCTACAGGTACGCTTATGGGAGATCCGGTATTAATTACTTCATCACCTCTCTTTAATCCCTCAGTAGCATCCATCGCAATAGTTCTTACATCATTTTCTCCTAAGTGTTGAGCAACTTCCAAAATTAATTTATTTCCAGAATTGTTGGCCTCTAGAGCTGTATAAATTTCTGGTAAATCATCTGAAAAGTTTACGTCTACTACTGCACCAATAATTTGAGTAATTTTTCCTTTTTTGTTCATATCTATAAACTCTCTGCTCCTGATATAATTTCTATAAGTTCTTTTGTAATTGAAGCTTGTCTACTACGGTTATAATTTATTGTGAGTTTATCGACAAGCTCACCGGCATTTCTAGTTGCGTTATCCATTGCCGTCATCCTAGATCCTTGTTCACTTGCCGCATTTTCTAAAAAAGCCTTGTAAACCTGTGTAGATATGTTTTTAGGTAATAGATCCTCTAAAATTTCATCTTCTTCAGGTTCAAATTCATAAGAAAATGGTTTTTCTTCTTCCTTTTCAAATGACTCGTTGTTTACAGGAATTATCTGTTGAGCCTGTGGAATTTGAGTAATCACATTTTTAAAATTATTATAAAATAAAATGCACTTATCAAATTCATTTTTTTTAAATAATTGTATTATCTCATTTCCCACTATTTCAGCTTCGTTAAAAGTTATTTCTTTATTATTTTTAAAACTAAATTTTTTTAAAACATATTTACCATACTCTCTTTTTATTTGGTCTAAGCCTTTTGTTCCAACGGCTATTATTTTTAATTCTTTTTTTTCGTTTAATATTTTTTTAAAATGAGTCTTTGCTAACTTACAAATATTTGAATTAAATCCACCACACAAACCCCTGTCTGCTGTTAGTACTACGCATAAATATGTTTTGTCTTCTCCTGTCCCGACAAGAAGTTTAGGTGCATTTTTAGGATCATTAATTGATTTTGTTAAATTTAAAATTATATTTTGCATTTTTTGACTATAAGGTCGGCCGTTCTCTGCATTTTCTTGTGCTTTTCTTAATTTAGCAGCTGCAACCATTTTCATTGCTTTTGTAATTTTTTGTGTAGATTTAACACTTTTAATTCTTTTTTTTAAATCATCTAAACTCGGCATTATTTGTTACCTTTTTTATATTCATCAATGATTTGTGAAAGAAATTTCTCAGTATTTTCCTCTAATTTTCCAGTCGCCTCAATAGAGTCGATTATTTCAGGCTTTTCCGATTTAATCTTTTCAACAATATCTTTTTCAAATTTTTTAATTTTATTTAATTCAACGTCGTCAAGGTAACCTTTTACCCCTGTAAATACTGAAATTACCTGTTCTGCTACAGTCATAGGAGAGTATTGATCTTGTTTTAAAAGCTCGGTTAATTTTGCTCCTCGATTAAGTAACTGTTGTGTTGAAGCATCTAAATCTGAACCAAACTGTGCAAAAGCGGCCATTTCCCTGTACTGTGCCAACTCTAGTTTAATAGAACCTGCAACCTTTTTCATTGCTTTTGTTTGTGCTGCAGAACCAACTCGAGACACAGAAAGTCCAACGTTTACTGCAGGTCTTATTCCTTGATTAAATAACTCAGTTTCTAAAAATATTTGTCCATCTGTAATTGAGATCACATTTGTTGGAATGTATGCAGACACATCTCCCGCTTGCGTTTCAATAATAGGTAAAGCTGTTAACGATCCTCCACCACTTTTATCGCTTAGTTTTGAAGCACGTTCTAATAATCTACTATGCAAATAAAATACATCTCCTGGATATGCTTCTCTTCCTGGTGGTCTTCTCAATAGCAAGGACATCTGTCTATATGCAACCGCTTGTTTTGATAAATCATCATAAACTATCAAAGCATGCATTCCATTATCCCTAAAATATTCACCTATAGTGCAACCAGTATAAGGTGCAAGAAACTGTAATGGAGCAGAGTCAGATGCTGTTGCTGCTACAATTGTTGTATATTTTAATGCACCTGCTTCTTCTAAAGTTTTTGTTATTTGAGCAACTGTTGAACGCTTTTGACCAATGGCTACATATACGCAGTACAATTTTTTCTTTTCATCTGAGGACTCGTTTATTTTTTTCTGGTTTATAATTGCATCTATTGCGACAGCTGTTTTTCCTGTTTGTCTATCACCGATAATTAATTCACGTTGTCCTCTTCCAATTGGTATAAGAGAGTCTATGGACTTTAAACCCGTTTGCATTGGCTCATTAACTGATTGTCTCGGAATAATACCGGGAGCCTTTACTTCAACACGTTTTCTATTTTTAACAGAGAGTCCACCTTTTCCGTCGATAGGGTTTCCTAATCCATCAACTACCCTACCTAAAAGTTCTTTTCCAACCGGTACATCTACTATTGCATTTGTTCTTTTAATCGTATCACCTTCTTTAATTTTTCTATCGTCCCCAAAAATAACCACACCTACGTTGTCATTCTCTAAATTTAGAGCCATACCTTTTGATCCATCCTCAAACTCGACCATTTCGCCTGCCTGAACATTATCCAAGCCATAAACTCTTGCGATTCCGTCTCCAACTGAAAGAACTTTTCCAATCTCTGAAACTTCTGCTTTTTCACCAAAATTTTTAATTTGATCTTTTAAAAGTTTGGTTACTTCTGATGGATTAATTGTCATTTTAATTCTCTATCATTAGTTGTTCGTATTTTTTTAATTTATTTTTAATTGAGGTATCAATCATAAAACTACCTACTTGTAATTTTAAACCGCCAATAAGTTCACTATCAACTTTATAGTCAAAAATTATTTTTGATCCCATTGATTTTGATAAATCTTTACTTATTTCATCAAGCTCGCTAGAAGACAATTCTTTTGAAGAGATGAGTGAAGCTTTTACTTCTCCTCTTTTTTTGGAACATAATTTTAAAAAACTTTCAGTAATTTTTCTAACAAAGAAAATCCTCCTCTTTTCAATTAATAATAAGAAGAAATTTTTTAAATTTTTTGAAAACCCGAGTTTTTCACTTAAAAGATTAACAAAATTAATTTGGGTATTAACACTCTGAGTAGGATTTTGTATAAAATTCTTTACCTCATTGCTAGTGTTAAAAAGTTCTTGAAAATTTTTAATCTCGTTTTCAATACTGTCTAATTCTTTAGCCTCATTAGCCACTTCAAATAAAGCACGTGAGTACCTCTCAGAAGTTTCAGATGAGAAAGATTTATTTGTACCCATTTTTATCGTCAGATTTTATCGTGAAATAATGTTGAGGTCGTACCACATGAGTATAACTTGATCAAGTTACCAATTTTGAGCCTAAGCAAAATTGATAGGATCTACATCAACCGTAAGTTTAATTTTAGGAGAGATTTTGAGCCCATTTAGTACTTTTGTTATTTTTTTTTGCATAAAAATTTGATTTTCAAACTTAATTAGTAACCTTGAGCGAAATTTATTTTTAATTTTCAATAAAGGCGAGTCAACTGGCCCCATAACTTCTAGATTATTTATTTGATTTAATTTATTTTTAATCTCTCTCGCTCCTTGTAAGCTAAAACTTCTTTCTTTGGAGGATATTATAATAGCTATTAATCGCTTGAAAGGAGGCAATTTATTTTTTTCTCTTATCATAAGTTCGGTTTTTAAAAGTTCTTCTGAATTGTTTTGAATTAATTCGTTAAGAGTTGAGTCAAAGGGTGTTAACGTTTGATAAATTATTAAAGATTGAGCGCTAAATCTTCCAGCTCTACCACTTAGTTGATGATATAATTGAATATTTTTTTCTGTTGTCCTTAAATCATATCCTCTTCCAGAAAAGTCAGCGTCTATAACTACTATACAATTAAGTTTTGGAAAATTAAAACCTTTTGAAATCATTTGAGTTCCAACCAATATATCTATCTTATTGTTATTAATTTTTTCAAATAAGTTTTTGACTCCCTTTTTTGACTTTAAATAATCACTAGAAAATATATCAGTTTTTTTATTCGGAAATAATTCATTAATCTCTTCATGTATTTTCTCAACACCAGGACCGTACATAATAAAATCACAATTATCTTTAATTTCACATTTTTTTTCAGTTTTTTTTTCAAAGGAACAATGATGACAAATCGCTTTATTCCTAATTTTATGAAACGTAAGATATAAAGAACAGTTAGGACAAATATGTTTGTAACCACATTTTTTACAAACTAAATAAGGAGCATAACCCCTTCTATTAATAAAGAAAAGCACCTGATCTCCTTTGTCCAAATATTTTTTTACTAAATCTATTGTTTCTTTAGCAATAAATTTATTTTTTGATGTGACTAAATTTAAATTGATTATTTTTGCTTCTGGTAAAGGAAAATTATCAAATCTTTTAAACATTTTAATATGCCTATATTTTTTATTTTTAATATTGTTATATGTTTCTATTGATGGAACTGAAGTTACCAGATGTATAGGTATTTTCTCAAAATTTGCTCTAGAAATTGCCATATCTCTTGCATTATAAATTACACCTTCATCTTGTTTATATGAGGAGTCATGCTCTTCATCTACAACTATAATTCCTAATTTCTTAAAAGGTAAAAGAAGCGCTGATCTCGCACCAACTAATATTTTTACCTCATTGCTAATAATTCCTTTCCAAATTATTCTTTTTTGTTTTGGAGTTATCTTAGAGTGCCAGATCGCAGGTTCAAAACCAAAATATTCTTCAAATCTAGATTTAAAATCATTAGTTAAAAAAATCTCAGGTAACAAAACTAAAGCTTGTTTATTTTTTTTTATAATATTTTTTATACGCTCAAAATAAACTAAAGTTTTTCCAGAACCAGTTGTTCCTTGCAAAACAGATACATCAAATTTATCATTTACTTTTTCGAGAAATTTGAGAGCTTGTGATTGTTCTTCATTTAAATTAAATTTTTTTAACTGAGTCTTTTTAAGTGTAATCGGACTATCTTTAATTTTTATAAATCTATCTGAACTTCCTATTACCATCTTTAAAACTAAACCAACGGGAACCATATTATAAGATGAAAACCATTCTATAAAGTTGACTAGTTTTTTATCTATAAAATACTTTGTTTTTTTACCAATAGTTTTTATATTTATATTTTTTGGTTCAGAATAGTTATTTTTCCAAATTACACCTATTTCCTTTTTTGATCCAAATGGGACTTCAACTAGATTTCCAATTTTACTTTTAGTATTAGAATTGTAAGTAAAAGGAAAATTAAAAACTTTTGGCAACAAAACTTGTGCTTTCATAAAATAATTGTATTAGAATTTTTTTTAATTAAAAATGAATTGGTCTTTTATCAACAGCTAAAGCTGCTTCTTTTATTGCCTCTGTGTGGGTAGGATGTGCATGACAAGTTCTAGCTATATCCTCAGCGCTTGCTCCAAATTCCATTGCTAAAGCCATCTCCGCAATCATATCTCCACAATGTGGACCTATTATATGCACACCTAAGACTTTGTCAGATTTACTATCTGCAAGGATTTTGACAAAGCCCTCTGTTTCATTGTTAACCTTCGCTCTAGAGTTTGCTAAGAATGGAAATTTCCCGACTTTATAGTTTATATTTTCATTTTTAAGTTGTTCTTCAGTTTTACCCACTGTAGCTACTTCCGGTGATGTATAAATAACTCCTGGTATAATATCATAATTCACATGCCCTGCTTGACCAGCCAAAATTTCAGCTACAGCTATACCTTCTTCTTCGGCTTTGTGCGCTAACATTGGGCCTTTTATAACATCTCCAATTGCATATATATTTTGTACTGATGTTTGTAATTTTTCATTAACTTCAATCCTACCTTTATCATCTTTTTTAATACCTATTTTTGTCAGATTTAGGCCTTCTGTGTAAGGTCTTCTTCCTACAGATACGAGGACTTTATCAACTTCTAAAATTTCTTCTTTTGAAACTTTAATATCTGTATAATTAATTGAAACTTTTGACCCAACATTCTTCAATGAATTTACTTTTGATCCTAACTTGAATTTAATACCTTGCTTAATTAAGATCTTTTTGAATTCATTAGAAATCTCTCTGTCCATACCTGGGGTTATATACTCTAGATACTCGATTACTGTTACCTCTGAACCTAATCTTGACCATACAGAACCCATTTCTAAACCGATGTAACCTCCCCCTATTACAGCTAATTTTTTTGGAACTTTATTTAGTGATAAAGCGCCAGTTGAAGAGATAATATTTTTTTCATCAATTTTAATACCAGGCAAAGATGCTACCTCTGAACCAGTAGCTATAACAATATTTTTTGATTTATAAGTAGTTTTTTTATTATTATCGTAAACAACTACATCATTTTTAGAAAATAAAACACCTTTGCCTCTAATGTAAGTAACTTTATTTTTTTTAAATAAAAATTCAACACCTTTAGTAAGCACTTGAACAGACTTATTTTTATTTGACATCATCTTTTCAATGTTAAGTTTGATGCCTTCAATCTCTATACCTTGTTGATTAAAATCTTTTTTAGCTTTATGAAAATTTTCTGATAAATTTAATAAACTTTTTGATGGAATACAGCCTACATTTAAACATGTTCCCCCTAGAGCTCCTCTAGACTCTACACAAGCTGTTTTTAAACCAAGTTGTGCAGATCTTATTGCACAAACGTAACCTCCTGGGCCTCCTCCAATAACAATTACATCAAAATTATTTTCCATTATATATTCAGAAAAAGTCTTTTTGGTTGTTCAAGCGACTCTTTTACTATTTTTAAGAATGATACTGCCTCTTTTCCATCTATTATTCTGTGATCATAAGATAAAGCTAAGTACATAACTGGTCTTACCATAATATCTCCATCTACGACGACAGGTCGCTCAACTATATTGTGCATTCCTAAAACAGCAGACTGAGGTGGGTTTAATATAGGGGTAGATAACATTGATCCATATATTCCTCCATTACTTATTGTAAATGAACCGCCTTGTAAATCATCAATAGTAATTTTGCCATTCCTTGCTTTTTCTCCTAAAGAATTAATATTCTTTTCTATGTCAGCAAATGACATTTCATCAGTTTCTCTAAGAACAGGAACAACCAAACCTCTATCAGTTCCAACTGCAATACTTATATTATAATAATTTTTGTATACTATTTCTTCTCCTTGAATTTCAGCATTAATTGATGGGAAATTTTTTAACCCTATAACACAAGCTTTAACAAAAAAAGACATAAAACCAAGTTTGACTTTATATTGGTTTTGGAATTCATCTTTATATTGATTGCGCATAGAAATTACCTCACTCATATCAACTTCGTTGAAAGTTGTTAGCATTGCTGCATTTTCTTGTGCTTCTTTAAGTCTCTTTGCTATGGTCAAGCGTAATCTAGTCATCTTAATTCTTTCCTCTGGACCATGTTTAATTTTTCTTTCTGAAGGTTGAGGCTTAACACCCATTAAACTCATAACATCTTCTTTTAAGATCACACCATGTTTACCTGAACCTTTAATTTCTTTTAAATCTACTTTAGCTTCTTTTGCTATTTTTCTAGCAGCTGGAGAAACGATAGGATCTATTTTTTTTTGAATTTGTTTTTTTTCTTGAGTTTCTGTTTCTGCCGGGTCTTCAAGAATTAAAGCTTCTTCTTCCTCTAGTTTTAAAGGTTTAACTTCTTTTGTATCTTTATAAGACTTGATTTTTGTTTCTACGCTTTGTTTCTTTTTTTTCGGGGGTGAATAAGTTTTAATCTCTTTCACAACAGGCGATGTTTGTTTAGTTGATCCATTAATCATTCCAAGTAAGGATCCAACATTTACAGTTTGACCTTCTTGCACTGATATCTTTTCTAACACACCATTAGACGGAGCTGGGACTTCAACATTAACTTTGTCGGTTTCTAATTCGACAATAGGCTCATCTGCGGATACTTTTTCCCCCTGATTTTTTAACCATTTCGAAACTGTTGCCTCTGTTACTGACTCCCCTAATGTAGGTACTATTATTTTATCTGACATTTAATTCCCTAATACCTTTTCTAATATTTCTTTTTGTTGTGCAAGATGTTTATTTAAGTTTCCAGTTGCAGTTGAGGATGAAGCTTTTCTTCCTATAAATTTTACTTTATCCTTAGTAAAATATATTATTTCTAAGGTTCTATCTATATAATTTCTGACTGTATTCCACGCTCCCATATTTTTAGGCTCCTCTTGACACCATATAAATTCAGCATTCTCATAATTTTTGAGTAAGTTAGCTAATGTTTTTGCAGGAAAAGGATATAATTGTTCTAATCGAATAAAAACAACTTCGTCATTTTTAGCTGTCTCTCTAGCTTGGATTAAATCATAATATATTTTTCCTGAACACATAACTACTTTCTTTATTTCAGTGTTATCTTTTAATTTTATAAGTCCACTTCTTTCTACGTACGCATCATCGTTTAAGATACGGTGGAATGTTTTTTTTGAGATAAATTCATCAAGTTTAGATACACAATTTTTATGTCTCAACAAGGATTTGGGTGTCATTATTATAAGTGGTTTTCTAAAATCTCTATGCATTTGTCTTCTAAGAGCATGAAAATAATTTGCTGGTGTAGTACAGTTCACAACTTGCATATTTTCACCAGCGCATAATTGTAAAAATCTTTCAAGTCTAGCCGATGAATGTTCTGGGCCTTGTCCTTCGTACCCGTGAGGTAACAACATTACTAGTCCACTAGCTCTTCCCCATTTAGACTCACTTGACGAAATGAATTGATCAATAATTATTTGAGCACCATTAGCAAAATCTCCAAATTGCGCCTCCCATAATACTAAGGTCTCTGGCTCAGAAAGAGAGTAACCAAACTCAAAACCCAGAACAGCTAACTCAGATAATAGACTATCAATTATTTCAAATTTTTGTTGTTTATCACTAATATTATTTAAAGGAATATATCTTTCATGATCATCTTGATTTCTTAATACAGCGTGCCTTTGACTGAATGTTCCCCGTCCAGAATCTTGTCCAGAGAGACGAACCGAAAAACCTTCAGCTAATAGAGTTCCAATCGCTAGGCTTTCTGCAGTTGACCAATCTATTGGCTTATTTTTTTCGAACATTTGTAATTTTAAATCAAATATTTTTTTCAAGGTTTTATGAACGTTTAAATTTTTAGGTATAGTTGAAATTTTTTTTCCAACATTAATCAATATATCTCTTTTTACCCCGCTTGCGCCCCTTTTATCTTTTCCTAAACCAGGCTTAAATCTAGACCAAGCACCTTCAAACCATTTCAATTCTGATTTATAGTTTTTAGATAACTCAAGCTCTTTTTCTAAAAAATCTTTAAATTTACTTTTTTGATTTTCTATTTCATTAATTGAGGTTAATCCTTCATCACTAAGTTTTTTACCATAGATCTTCAGAGTGGTTGGATGAACTTTAATCTTTTTATACATAATTGGTTGAGTAAAAGATGGCTCATCACCTTCGTTATGACCAAATCGTCTATAACAAACCATATCAATAACTACATCTCTGTTAAACTTTTGTCTGTATTCAGTTGCAATTTTCGCACAATGTACTACTGCTTCTGGATCATCACCGTTCACATGAAAAATTGGAGCTTGAGCAATCTTAGCTACTTCGGAAGGATAAGGTGATGATCTTGCAAATCTTGGTGCTGTTGTGAACCCAATTTGATTGTTTACAATAATATGAATAGTCCCTCCGATATTATGGCCTGGTAAGCCAGACATAGCAAAACATTCGGCCACTATTCCTTGACCTGCAAAAGCTGCGTCCCCATGCATTAAAACTGGTATCACTTTTTTTCTTTTTGTGTCTTTATGAAAAAATTGTTTAGCTCTTACTTGGCCCAATACAACTGGATTTACAGCTTCTAAGTGAGAAGGATTATCTGTTAAACTTATGTGAACAGAATTTCCATCAAACTCTCTATTAGATGACGCTCCTAAATGATATTTAACATCTCCCCCTATCTCTTGGTTAGAACTTTTTCCAAAAAATTCACTAAAAATTGCCTTATATGGCTTGCCCATCACATTGGCTAAAACGTTTAACCTGCCTCTATGAGGCATTCCTATTTTAATCTCTTTTGCTCCTAAATTTCCTCCACGTTTAATAATTTGTTCTAATGCAGGGATTAAAGACTCCCCTCCATCCAAACCAAATCTTTTTGTTCCAACGAATTTGACAGCGAGGTATTTTTCAAATCCCTCTGCTTCTATCATTTTATTTAAAATTGCCTTTTTACCATTCTCAGTAAATTTAATATCTTTTTCAGGCCCCTCTATTCTATTTCTAATCCAAGTTTTCTCATCTGGATCACCCATGTGCATAAATTCATAGCCAATATTTGAACAATAAGTTTTTTTTAAAATTTGTAATATCTTATTTAGATCAGCATATTGTAAACCTAGAACCCCATCTAAAAATATTTTTCTTTTGAAATCTTTTTTTGTAAAACCATAAGTTTCTGGTTTTAGTTCTGGATGTTCCTCTTTTTTTAAAAGACCTAATGGATCTAAGGATGCAATAAGATGGCCTCTTATTCTAAAAGCTCTAATCAACATTATTGCTCTCACAGAGTCTTTAGTTGCTTGTTTAATTGACTCTACGTTTAAATCCTTTTCCTCTTTTTCTGTCTCTTTTTTTGTCTCAATTTTATCAAAAATAATTTTTTTTGTTTTTCTTGTTGGTGACCAGCTGGGGCCTTTGAGATCGTCATAAATCAATTTTTGTTCGTCGCTCAAGCCCTCAAAAAATTGTCTCCAGCTAAGTGGTAATGATTTTGGATCAGATAGATAGTCTGCATAGAATTCATTTATAAATTCTGAATTATTACCTGCTAAAAAAGAAGTTTTTTTATAAGTAGTATTATCTTTAGATGATGACATTTAAGTCTATTTTATCACAAATTATTAGAATTTAACCATTAAGTTTTTGCAATAGTGTCTCGCCAATATCTGCCGGAGATTTTGAAATAGTGATTCCTGCAGATTTCATTACCTCAATTTTATCCTCAGCCCCACCTTTTCCACCTGAAATGATTGCTCCAGCATGTCCCATTCTTCTTCCAGATGGAGCGGTTAATCCAGCAATAAATCCTACCATTGGTTTTTTGACTTTTTCTCTTTTCAAAAACTCTGCGGCCTCTTCCTCGGCAGAACCTCCAATCTCTCCAATCATAACTATTGATTTTGTCTCATCATCTTTTAAGAATAGTTCTAAGCAGTCAATAAAATTTGTTCCATTTATGGGATCTCCTCCGATGCCAATACAAGTTGATTGTCCCATTCCACTATTTGACGTTTGTGCTACTGCTTCGTAAGTTAAAGTTCCAGATCTAGAAACAATACCAACAGTGCCTTTCTTATGAATATTACCAGGCATTATACCTATTTTACATTCTCCAGGTGTAATTATTCCTGGGCAGTTTGGTCCTATTAATCTAGAATTGCTATTGTTTAATATTTTTTTTACTCTAAGCATGTCTATAACCGGTATCCCCTCAGTTATACATACTATTAATTCAATTTTCGCCTCTACTGCTTCAATGATAGCTGCACCAGCAAATTTTGGAGGCACGTAAATCATTGTAGCGTTAGCATATGTTTGATCTTTTGCCTCTTGAACAGAATTAAAAACTGGAAGACCTAAATGTTTTTGACCACCTTTCTTAGGTGTTACTCCTCCAACTAATTGAGTTCCATACTTTAAAGCTTGTTCTGAGTGAAAGGTACCATGTTTACCAGTAAAACCCTGACATATAACTTTAGTACTCTTATCTATAAGAACTGACATTTATTTAATAGCCTCAACAATTTTCTTAGCAGCATCATTGAGGTCTGAAGCAGATAAGATTTTTAAGTTAGATTGATCTAAAATTTCTTTACCTTCTTTAAAATTGGTCCCAGCTAATCTTACAACCAATGGAACTGATAAATTTGTTTCTTTAGCAGCATCCACTACTCCTTGGGCAAGAACATCACATCTCATTATGCCACCAAATATATTTATTAAAATACCCTTAACATTTTTATCAGACAAAATTAATTTAAATGCTGCAGATACTTTGTCTTTTGAAGCGCCTCCACCTACGTCTAAAAAATTGGCAGGCTCTTCACCGTAAAGTTTAATTATATCCATGGTTGCCATAGCTAGTCCTGCTCCATTCACCATGCATCCAATGGATCCATCTAATTTTATATACGCTAAATCATGTTTACTTGCCTCAATTTCAGCAGGGTCCTCTTCGTTCAAATCTCTAAGTTTTAAGATTTCTGGTCTTCTAAAAATTGCGTTATCGTCAAAATTCATTTTTGCATCTAAGCAAATAATTTTGTTATTTTTTGTAACAATTAATGGATTAATTTCTATTAAACTTGCATCTTTCTCTAATAATATTTTATATAGTGACTTAATTAGCTTGTAAGCAACGACTTTTTGTTGATCGTTTAAATCGAATGTAGAAATTATGCTTTCAATTTCTTTGTCATCTGGGCCCTGGTCTTTTAATTCAATCTTGTTAGTAATTATTTTTTTTGGGTTTTCAGATGCAACTTTTTCTATATCCATACCACCCTCAGTACTGCTAATAAAAGCAATTTTTGAAGTTTCTCTATCGATTAAACAGGACAAATAATATTCTTTTGAAATTTCAGAAGCTTCTTCAATATAAAGTCTTTTAACTTCTTTTCCTTCTGGCCCTGTTTGATGGGTAATAAGTGTTTTTCCCATCATTTTTTTTGCTTCTATTTCTAATTCGGAAACACTCTTAACTAATTTTACACCTCCTGCCTTTCCCCTCCCGCCGGCATGGATTTGTGCTTTTAAGACAAACTCTTTACTTTTTAACTTTGTTATCTCTTTTTTGATATCATCTAAAGATAAAATAACTACTCCATTTGAAACAGGAGCCCCAAATTCTTTGAGAATTTCTTTGGCTTGGTGTTCGTGAATATTCATTGATTATTTTAGATTTTCATCAATATTTTTAGCAGCATCAAATAACTCCTTTACTGCGTCTATTGACTTTTGAAAATTTATTTTTTCCTCGTCAGATAATTTTATTTCAACTATCTTTTCAACTCCTTTAGAACCAATAATAACTGGAACCCCAGCGTATATATCTTTTACTCCATACTCTCCGTTTAAATACACAGCACATGGTAGTTGTTTTTTTAAATCGTTAAGATAACTTTCTGCCATTTGAACTCCTGATGCAGCAGGTGCATAGAAAGCAGATCCTTTTTCCAAATATTTTACTATTTCTGCCCCACCTTTTTTAGTCCTATCCACTATTTGATTTAATCTTTCTTTTTTTAATTTACCTTCTTTGACTAAATCTTCTAATTTTTTCCCATCAACTTCTGTTGATCCCAACATTGCCACCATACTATCTCCATGCCCTCCAAGAACAAATGATTTAATTTTACTTACTGGCACATTTAATTCTTGAGACAAAAAATAAATAAATCTTGAAGAATCTAAGATTCCAGCCATTCCTACTACTTTATTTTTTGGAAGACCTGAATATTTTTGTAAAGCCATAACAATTACATCTAAAGGATTGGTAATACAAATTACAAAAGCATTAGGGGATGTATTTTTAATTCCTTCAGCTACTTGTTTTATAATTTTTAAATTTATCCCAAGAAGATCATCTCTCGTCATGCCTGGTTTTCTTGGAACTCCTGCTGTAACAATGATTACATCGGAGTTTTTTGTATCTTCATAATTATCAGTACCAGATAAATTAATATTAAAATTATTAACTGGTGAAGATTGAGCAATGTCTAATGCCTTACCTTTAGCTAATCCTGCTGCAACGTCAAACATCACAACATCGCCTAGTTCTTTTAAAGCGATCAAGTGTGCTAATGTTCCTCCAATTTGCCCAGAACCTATTAAAGTAATTTTTTTTTTCATTTTTTTTTTATTTCATTGTTGGCATTACAAACTCAGGGTCTGACCTTGAACCTGAAGGCCATCTTGATGTAATTGTTTTTAGTTTTGTATAAAATCTGACTCCCTCTGGGCCGTGCATATGCTGATCTCCAAATAGTGATCTTTTCCAACCACCAAAGCTGTGAAATGCCACTGGCACTGGAATAGGGATATTAATACCAACCATCCCAATTTTAGCTTTATTAGAAAAAGCTCTTCCTGTATCTCCATCTCTTGTAAATATACTCACCCCATTCCCAAATTCATGATCATTAACTAGTTGTAATGCTTCATCAAAATCTTTTGCTCTTACAACAGATAAAACTGGTCCAAAAATTTCCTCTTTATAAATTCTCATATCTTTGGTTACATGGTCAAACAAACATCCTCCTATATAGTAACCATTTTCATATCCTTGTAATTTGAAATTTCTTCCGTCAACTATTAATTTTGCACCTTCCTTTTCTCCTATATCTACATAGCCTTTTACTTTTGATAAATGTTCTTTTGTAACTAAGGGACCCATTTCAGATTGTTTGTCCATTCCTGGTCCAACTTTGAGAGCTTCAACTTTTCTAGCTAATCTGTCAATTAATTCATCTCCAATATTGCCAACTGCTACCGCTACTGATTGCGCCATACATCTTTCACCTGCAGAACCATAAGCAGCTCCCATAAGACCATTTACTGCCTGATCTAAATCGCAGTCAGGCATTACTACGCAATGGTTTTTTGCTCCTCCTAAAGCCTGAACTCTTTTTTCATTTTTAGCGCAATTTTCATAAATATATTTAGCAATAGGTGTTGAACCTACAAAACTGATTGCGGTAACATCTTTATTGTTAATTAAAGCATCAACAGCTTCTTTGTCTCCATTAATTATATTCAAAACTCCTTCCGGCAAACCTGCTTCATTTAAAAGTTCAGCTAATTTTATCGAACATGATGGATCTTTTTCAGATGGTTTTAAAACAAATGTATTACCGCATGCAATTGCCATTGGAAACATCCACATTGGTACCATGGCAGGAAAATTAAAAGGGGTAATGCCTGCGCAAACACCTAAGGGCTGTCTTAAAGACCAACTATCTACATTGGACCCAACGTTTTCTGTAAATTCACCTTTTAACATTTGAGGTATACCGCATGCATACTCTACGACTTCTAAACCTCTAACTAAAGATCCTTTGGCATCCTCGTAAACTTTTCCGTGTTCTGAAACTATTATTTTTGTAAGTTCATCTGAGTTTTTTTCTATTAATTCCTTAAACTTGAACATTATTCTAGCCCTTTGAAGAGGAGGTTTATTAGCCCAATCAGGATAAGCTTTTTTAGCTGACGAAACTGCATCCTCTACGTCTTTAGTCGAAGCCAATTTAACTTCGGCGCTCTGTTCACCAGTTGCAGGATTAAAAACTTTACCTGTTCTTTTAGAATTACCACTAAAAGACTTTCCGTTAACAAAGTGCTTAATAATTTTCATGAAGTAATTGAATAAATAAGGATTTAGCTAGTTGCAAGCATTTTCTTGATGGATCCAATAGCTTTTGCAGGATTCAATCCTTTTGGACAAGAATTAGTACAATTCATTATAGTATGGCATCTGTATAATTTGAGTTCATCTGCAACCTTTTTTAATCTTTCCTTTTTATCATTATCTCGACTATCGTTTATCCATCTATAAGCTTGAAGCAAAACAGCAGGGCCTAAATATTTGTCTCCATTCCACCAATAACTTGGACATGAGGTAGAACAGCAAGCACATAAAATACACTCATAATATCCATCAAGCTTTTCTCTATCTTTTTGAGATTGTTTTATTTCCTCTTTTTCTTTTCCTGTATGACCAACTTTTAACCAAGGTTGTATAGACTCGTATTGTTTATAAAGAGTGCTCAAATCTCCAATTAAATCTTTTATCACTCTTAAATGAGGTAGTGGATAAATATTCAAATCTCCATTTATATCAGTATGAGATTTAATACAGGCTAATGTATTTACACCATCAACATTCATTGCACAGGATCCACATACCCCGTGAGCACATGATCTTCTAAAAGTAACAGACGGATCAATCTCATTTTTAATTTTAATAAGAATGTCTAAAACTTTAGGTCCACAATTATCCATGTCTACTTCAAAAGTATCTACTCTTGGATTTTTGCCATCAGATGGATCCCATCTGTATACATTTATTTTTCTTAAATTTTTGGAATTAGTTTTGTCTTTGAAATATTGCCCTACTTCAATTTTTGAGTTTTGAGGCAAGGTAAATTGAGCCATTTAATAAACTCTCTCCTTTGGAGGGAAATATTGAACATCATTGGTGAGAGTTCTTGAATGAACATCTCTATATTTGACCTCAACCTTATTTTCTTTTTGCCATGCTAATGTGTGTTTCATAAAGTTTTTGTCATCTCTTTTAGTAAAATCTTCTCTTGCGTGAGCACCTCTACTTTCTTTTCTATGGTAAGCAGAGTCCATTGTTGTTAGAGCTTGCCTTATTAAATTATCAAACTCTAAAGTTTCAACAAGATCAGTATTAAAGAGTAGTGATTTATCCTTTACTGAAATATCACTCATACCTTCGTAGGGTTTTCTTATTTGATCCACCCCCTCTTTTAATGTTTTTTCAGTTCTAAATACTGCACATTTAGACTGCATTGTTTTTTGCATAGATAGCCTTAGTTCTGAAGTTTTAGTTGAGCCATTTGAATTTCTAATTTTATCAAACCTAGTCAAACATTTGTCTGTTTCGCTATTTGACACTTCTTCATGAGGACTTCCTGGTTTCACAAGCTCTTTTGCTCTTTTTGCAGCTGCCCTACCAAAAACTACAAGGTCGATTAGAGAGTTAGATCCTAAACGATTAGCTCCATGCACAGATACACATGCAGCTTCTCCGATTGCCATTAAACCTGGGACTGTTTTTTCTGAACCATTTAATGTTAGTACTTCAGCTTTATAATTTGTTGGTATTCCCCCCATGTTGTAATGAACTGTCGGAACAACTGGTATAGGTTCTTTGTTTACATCAACATTTGCAAAAGTTTTAGCAGCTTCAGCAATACCTGGAAGTCTTTCCTCAATAACAGAATTATCTAAATGATCTAAATGAAGATTAATGTGATCTTTATTTTTTCCTACACCTCTTCCCTCATTAATTTCCATTTCCATGGACCTACTTACTACATCTCTAGATGCTAGATCTTTTGCATTAGGAGCATATCTTTCCATGAATCTCTCACCTTTACCATTGACCAAAAATCCTCCTTCTCCTCTAACTCCCTCTGTTATTAGGCATCCCACTCCATAGATTCCAGTAGGATGAAATTGTACAAATTCCATGTCTTGCAATGGAAGTCCTGCTCTTAATACCATTGCATTTCCATCTCCAGTGCAAGTATGAGCAGATGTTGCAGAATAGTAAACTTTACCATAACCTCCAGTTGCTAAGATTGTTATATGTGATCTAAATCTATGAATTGTGCCATCAGTCAAGTTCCAAGCAATTACACCCTTACACTCTCCATTTTTCATAATCAGATCAAGAGCAAAATATTCAATAAAAAATTCTGTATTTTGTTTAAGTGCTTGCCCATATAAAGTATGTAAAATAGCGTGACCTGTTCTGTCTGCAGCTGCACAAGTTCTTTGAACTATTCCATTTCCATAATTTTTAGTCATGCCTCCAAAAGGTCTCTGATAAATTTTTCCATCATCAGTTCTGCTGAATGGAACACCGTATCTCTCCAACTCTACCACTGCCCTAGGAGCCTCTTTACACAAATACTCTATAGCGTCTTGATCGCCTAACCAATCTGACCCTTTAACTGTATCGTACATGTGCCATCTCCAATCATCTTCACCCATGTTCCCTAAAGCGGCAGAGATTCCTCCCTGAGCTGCAGAGGTATGACTTCTTGTTGGAAATACTTTTGATATGCAAGCAGTTTTTAATCCGGCTTCTGATAAACCTACTGCTGCCCGCAAGCCAGATCCGCCAGCACCTAGTACTACTACATCGTATTCGTGGTCTATAATTTTGTACTTACTCATTATGATAGATTATATAATCCTATAATAGTTAATAAAGGGATTATTATAGCAAAAATATTAAGAGATTTATTTGCGACATTTTTGATTTTTTTATCACTTATATAGTCTTCAAAGATCTCACTTATTGTCAGTGCTGAAAAAAAGTATGCTATAACAATAAAAACAGAGAAAAAAATCTTAGAAGGCTCACTTGTAAAAAAATTTACCAAATTTGTATGATCTTTATCATAAATTGAAGCTAAATTTATTATAAACCAAATCATAAAAGGAATTAATAAAATTGAACTATATTTAGTAAATAACCATTTTTTTGTTGATGTATGCATTTTAAAAAAAATTTTTCCCTATCAAATAAAAAAGTATAGTTAATATAAAAGATCCAAAAAAAGTTAATACTCCTGTAATTTTTGCAACTCTTAAATCAAAACCATATCCAATATCCCAAAACAAGTGCCTTACTTCATTTAAAATATGAAAGCTAAAGGACCAACACAAAAAAATTATTAAAAATTTACCAAAAAAAGAATTTAAAAAAAAATATATTAACTCATAATTTTTTTCACCTAAAAGTAAAAATAATATCCAAAAACAAATAAAAGTTATAGCGATGATATTAATAACACCAACTATTCTATGTGATATAGAAAGAAGAGATGAAACATGCCACCTATATATCTGCAAATGTGGGCTAAGTGGATTATTCTTATATTCCATAATTATTTAAATTTATTACTTTATTTTTTGTTTATCAAACACTCTACAATTTGTACGCTATTTAATGCAGCTCCTTTCATTAAATTATCTGAAACTACCCACAAATTTATGGCTTTTACATTTGAATTATCTTTTCTTATCCTGGATATAAAAGTCGTATGATCATCTTCTACCTCTAATGGTGTAACGTATCCCCCATCTTTATGTTCGTCGATAACTTTACATCCTGGAGAGTTTTTCAAAATTTTTTTAATATTTGCAAAATCAAATAGATTATCAAATTCGATATTTATAGACTCAGAGTGACCTGTTTTAATAGGAACTCTTACACATGTAGCTGTAAGATCTATGTCATCATCTAATATTTTTTTTGTTTCATTAACCATTTTTAATTCCTCTTTTGTATATCCATCTTTATCAAATGAATCTATGTGTGGTATTAAATTAAACGCTATTTGCTTTGTAAAATTTTTTGAGGTTATCTTTTTTTTTTTTAAAAAATCTTCTGTTTGTTGAAATAGCTCATCTACTGATAATTTTCCTGCACCAGATACTGCTTGGTAAGTTGAAACTATAACCCTTTTAATCTTATATTCGTCATGTAAAGGTTTTAAAGCCAAAACCATTTGTATAGTTGAACAATTTGGATTTGATATAATATTTTTATGTCTATTTAAACTTTCAGAATTTACTTCTGGAACTACTAATGGTACATCATTTTGCATCCTAAAAAAACTAGAGTTGTCTATTACAATAGTTTTTTTTGATGCTTTAGGAACCCACTTTTTTGCTATTTCACTTCCAGCTGCAAAAATTGTTATTTCTGCTTTTGCAAAATCATATTTTTCTAGTTGTTCAACTATTAGTTCTTTTTTTTTAAAAAATATTTTTTTTCCAGCACTTTTTTCTGAAGCTATTAAAAAAATATTATCAATTTTGATTGAAGACTTTTCTAAAACTTCAATTATTTTCCTACCTACGTTGCCTGTAGCGCCGACTATTGCCAAATTCATAAGAATCTTTATTTTATTTCAATTTTGAGATAATTGCATCACCCATATCTGTTGTGGTGACCTCTTTATTGCCCTTAGACATTATATCTTTTGTTCTGAAACCTTCATCCAAGACTTTTTGAACAGCTGTGTCTAGTAAATCAGCTTCTTTTTCAAGATCAAGAGAATATCTCAAAGCCATTGATAAACTTAATATCGTTGCAATTGGGTTAGCTATGTTTTTTCCCGCGATATCCGGGGCTGAACCGTGGACTGGCTCGTATAAAGATCTAATTTTGCCATTTTTGTCTTTTGCTCCCAACGAGGCAGATGGAAGTAGACCTAAGGAACCGGTCAGCATGGCAGCCTCATCTGACAACATATCCCCAAAAAGATTATCTGCAAGTATCACGTCAAATTGTTTTGGGTTACGTAAAAGTTGCATTGCGCAATTATCAGCTAGCATATGATTTAATTCTACGTTTTTATATTCTTTATCTTTTAAAATTTGAACTTCCTCTCTCCATAAAACTCCAGCTTCCATAACATTAGATTTCTCACATGACGTGACAACATTTTTTCTTTTTTTTGCCAAATCAAAAGCCACTCTTGCGATTCTCTGTATTTCGTTAGTCGTATATGTGTGAGTATTTATTCCTCTTCTTTGATTATTTTCTATAGGTTCAATTCCTCTTGGTTCACCAAAATAAATTCCTCCTGTTAATTCTCTGACAATCATTATATCTAGACCTGAAACTATCTCGGGCTTTAATGTTGAAGAGTCAACTAATTGTTTAAAGCATATTGCTGGCCTTAAGTTTGCAAATAATTTTAATTCTTTTCTTAACTTTAAAAGGGCTCTCTCTGGCTTCTTAGAAAACTCTAATTTATCCCATTTAGGACCACCACAAGCACCTAATAATACCGCGTCAGCTTGAAGAGACTTATAAAAAACTTCATCTGTAATTGGAATTTCGTTAACATCTATTGAAGCACCTCCTATAAGTTCTTCATCAAAACTAAAATCTAAAGATTTATTTTTATTTAACCATTCTAAAATCTTTTTAACTTCTCTAACTACTTCAGGACCAATCCCGTCTCCTGGTAATAATAAAATCTTTCTTCCTTTATTTTTATTCATTTAAAAGTATCCAAGGTTTTTCCAAACTCATCTTTTTTTCAAAATTATTTACATTATTAATTTTTTGCATAGAAAGATCGATATCATCAAGTCCTTCGATTAAACATTTCTTCTTAAAACTATCTAATTCAAATTTAACGGTCTTATTTCCAAAAGAGATCTCTTGATTTTGTAAATCAACTTTTATTTCTTCTTTTCTTTTGGAATATTCTGATAATTCTGAAATTATTTGTTCACTTATTTTAATGGGTAAAATACCATTTTTAAAACAATTATTATAGAAGATATCAGCAAAACTAGAACTAATTACGCATTTAATTCCAAAATCAGATAACGCCCATGGTGCATGTTCTCTTGAAGAACCACAACCAAAATTTTTTCCAGCCAAAAGAATTTTTGACTTATTGTAAGGTTCTTTGTTTAAAATAAAATCTTTCAAAGGTTTACCATTTTCATCATACCTCATTTCGTAAAATAAGCTTTTACCTAACCCAGTTCTTTTAATTGTTTTTAAAAACTGTTTTGGAATTATCATATCTGTATCGATATTTTGTAACGGTAGATAAGATGGTATACTTATTAAAGTTGAAAATTTATCCATTATTGTATCTCTCTTACATCAGATAAGTGACCTTTTATTGCAGCTGCAATTGCCATTCCTGGACTAACTAAATGTGTTCTTCCGCCCCTACCTTGTCTTCCTTCAAAGTTTCTATTTGATGTTGATGCACATCTCTCTTTTGGCTTTAATTGATCTGGATTCATTCCTAAACACATGGAGCAACCTGGTTCTCTCCATTCGAAACCAGCTTCCATAAATATTTTATGTAAACCCTCTTTTTCTGCTTGGGCCTTTACCAATCCTGATCCTGGAACTACCATTGCACTTACATTGCTTGCAATTTTTTTTCCTTTTAACAAACTTGCGGCCAGTCTTAAATCTTCAATCCTACCGTTAGTGCAACTACCTATAAAAATTTTATCAATTTTAATATCTGAAATTTTAGTATTAGCTTTTAAACCCATATATTCTAAAGATCTTTTCATAGCCATTTTTCTATCTTCATTAGACTCATTGTTAGGATCCGGTACTACACCAGTAACTGGTGATACATCTTGAGGCGAAGTTCCCCAAGTTACAAGTGGCTCAATTTGTTTCCCATCTATACTAATTTCTTTATCAAATTTACAATCTTTGTCAGAGTACAGCGTTTTCCAAAACTTTACTGCATTATCCCAATTCGTTCCTTTAGGAGACATTGTTTTTTCTTTTAAGTACTCAAAAGTTTTACTGTCTGGTGCTATTAATCCTGCTCTAGCTCCAGCTTCTATAGTCATATTGCAGACCGTCATTCTCTCCTCCATTGATAATTCTCTTATAACTTCACCAGCAAACTCGATAACATACCCGGTCCCACCTGCAGTCCCAATATTACCAATGATTTTCAAAATTACATCTTTCGCTGTAACACCTATTGGTAATTTTCCATTAACATTAATTCTAAAATTCTTAGACTTTTTCTGAATTAATGTTTGTGTAGCAAGAACGTGTTCGACTTCGGACGTTCCTATTCCGAAGGCTAGTGATCCAAAAGCACCGTGAGTGGCTGTATGACTGTCTCCACATACAATTACCGTACCTGGTTGAGTAAATCCTTGTTCTGGTCCAATTATATGAACTATCCCTTGTCTTTTATCATTTACATCAAAAAGTCTTACCCCAAACTCTTTACAATTATTTCTTAGAGTATCTACTTGTATTTTAGATTCCATATCATTAATTCCTTTAGATCTGTCTGTAGTTGGAACATTATGATCAGGAACTGCTAAAGTTAACTCAGGTCGTCTAACTTTCCTATTTTGTATTCTTAGTCCTTCAAAAGCTTGAGGGCTAGTAACTTCATGAACTAAATGACGGTCAACATATATTAATGAAGTTCCATCCTCTTGCTGATGTACAAGATGATTTTCCCATATTTTATCATATAGAGTTTTAGGCATTATAATTTTGATTATTTTTTGTCTTCAGCTTTTAATTTTGTTTTATCTTTAACTTCTGAAGATTTTTTTTTCTCATCAACTTTTGTTTCCTCTTTAGGAGTTGTTTCTGTTTTTATTTCGGGTATATCCGGTTGAGTTAAAATATCAATTCCAATTTTCTTTTTTATTTTTTCAGCAATTCTTGCTGATTTTCCTTTTCTGCTTCTTAAATAATAAAGTTTTGCTCTTCGAACTTTTCCTGTTCTGATAACTTTTATTGAGTCAATATTTGGACTATAAAGTGCAAATGTTCTCTCTACTCCTTCACCAAATGAGATCTTTCTAACAGTAAAAGAAGAATTTAAATCCCTATTTTTTTTAGCTATACAAACACCCTCGAAATATTGAATTCTCTCTCTTTTACCTTCAATAATTTTAACACCTATTTTAATAGTATCCCCTGTAGAAAATTCAGTGATTTTTTTGTTTGCAACAATCTTTTTGATTGCTTCTCTATTTATATCTTCAATGTTTTTCATTTTTTTTATTTAAATATTTTTTCCAAAGATCAGGTCTCTGGCGACGTGTTATAGCCTCTGATTGTGATAAACGCCAGCTTTTAATTTTGGCATGATCTCCTGATAAAAGTACATCAGGGGTACCTTTTCCTTCCCAATTTTGAGGTTTTGTATACTGCGGATATTCAAGAAGATCATCTTCAAAACTTTCCTCTTTTGAAGAATTCTCATTTCCTAAAACTCCTGGTAATAATCTAATAATTGAGTCAATAAAAACATATGAAGCTGTTTCACCTCCAGATAAGATAAAATCACCAATGCTGTATTCCTTGATATTTCTCGATTCTAAAACTCTTTGATCTATTCCTTCAAAATGACCACATAAAATATTTAATTTTGCTCTCTTACTAAACTCTTTTACAGTTGTTTGATCTAATTTTTTTCCCTTAGGAGACAAATAGATAATTTGATCTCCCTTGTTTAAATTTTGGTCAAGAGCTGAAGCTACAACGTCAGGTCTAAGTAACATTCCACTTCCACCGCCAAAAGGAGTATCATCTACTGTTCGATGTTTATCAGTAGCATAATCTCTAATATCAATTACCTTCAAGTTCCAAATTTTTTTTTGCAGCGCCTTTTTATAAACCCCAGAGTTCAATGGTCCAGGATATAAATTTGGATATAAAGTAAAAATTTTTACCTCAAACATAAATTTTATTCTTACTTGGCTTTTGGCTCTTCCTTTTTAGGTTCTTCCTTTTTAGCTTCTGCTTTTGGCTCTTCCTTTTTAGGTTCTTCCTTTTTAGCTTCTGCTTTTGGTTCTTCCTTTTTAGGTTCTTCCTTTTTAGGTTCTTCCTTTTTAGCTTCTGCTTTTGGCTCTTCCTTTTTAGGTTCTTCCTTTTTAGCTTCTGCTTTTGGTTGTTCCTTTTTAGGTTCTTCCTTTTTAGGTTCTTCCTTTTTAGCTTCTGCTTTTGGTTGTTCCTTTTTAGGTTCTTCCTTTTTAGCTTCTGCTTTTGGTTGTTCCTTTTTAGCTTCTGCTTTTGGCTCTTCCTTATTTTCTTTTTTTCTATCTTTTTTAGGAATAGCTTTTAGTGGATTATTGCCTGGCTTAGGCATCGGCATTAATTGCATTTCACCTAATATTCTTGAAACTCTTAAAGTCGGTTGTGCGCCTTTACTGATCCAATATTTAACTCTTTCGAATTCAACTTTGATTCTTTCTTTCTTATCTTTTGGTAATAGTGGATTATAAGATCCAAGTTTCTCAATAAATTTTCCATCTCTTGGATATCTTCCATCAGCTACTACTATTTTATAAATAGGTCTTTTTCTTACTCCCCCCATTGATAATCTTATTCTTAACATATTATACCTTTCATTTTAGTTGATTGATCATTTCATCTGGAATTATTCCAGATGGAATTTTTTTTCCTTGAGACATCTTTTTCATCATGTCTGACATCATTTTAAATTGTTTTAATAGTTTATTAATTTTTGAAACATCGACACCTGCACCTTTTGAAATTCTTTTACGTCTAGACCCACTAATAATTTTTGGATTTTCTCTCTCATTTTTCGTCATTGACAAAATAATGGCCTCATTTTCTACCAACATTTTTTCATCAATATTAGCTTGATCCATCTTTGCTTTCATTTTATTTGCTCCTGGCAACAAAGACATGACGCCATCCATACCTCCCATTTTTTTCATTTGTCTTAGCTGTGAAAGATAAGAGTCCATAGTGAATATTCCTTTTTTTAATTCATCCTCTGTTTCTTTAATTTTTTCTTTACTTAAATCTTGTTGTGCTTTCTCTACTAGTGTAACTACATCACCCATTCCTAAAATTCTGTTAGCTAATCTGTCAGGATGGAAGAGTTCCAGGTCAGTAATTTTTTCTCCTACTCCGATATATTTTATTGGTTTGCCAGTGACTTGTTTCATGCTTAATGCTGCACCACCTCGAGCATCACCATCAACTCTTGTAAGAATTATTCCTGAAAGACTAACTGCGGTATCAAACTCTTTTGCAACATTCACAGCTATTTGTCCTGTCAATGAGTCAGCTATTAATATAGTTTCTGCAGGTTTTGTAATATCTTTGATTTGCTTAATCTCAGACATCATTGGTAGATCTATCTGAGTTCTTCCTGCTGTATCAAATATAATAACATCTGTGCCATTTAGATTTGCTGCATTTAATGCTCTTTTAGTTATGTCAATTGGTTGTTGCTTTTCAACTATCGGCAAACATTGAATTCCATTTGCTTCAGCAAGTAGTTTAAGCTGTTCTTGAGCAGCTGGTCTATAAACGTCTAAACTAACAACCATTACCTTTTTTTTGTAATTTGTCTCAATATTTTTAGCAAGTTTAGCGGCAGAAGTAGTTTTTCCTGAACCTTGTAATCCAACTAATAAAAGTGAGACTGGAGGTACAGCTTTCAAGTTAAGTCCATCATTTTTGGAACCTAAAATATTAACTAGTTCATCATAAACAATCTTAACTATCATTTGACCAGCAGATGTTGATTTAATAATTTCTTGACCAATAGCTTTAGGCTTTACATTCGCTATAAATTCTTTTGTGACCGGTAGAGCTACATCGGCTTCTAATAAAGCTGATCGTATCTCTTGTAAGCCAGAATTAACTTGTTCTTCGGATAACGAAGGAGCGCTTTTTAGCTTAGAAAAAATACTTTCTAACTTATTTGTTAAATTTTCAAACATTTTTATAACACCCAACACCCATCGCACTAGTGGGCGAACCTTCGCTGACTAGTGTCGACGCTCCTGTTTTCAAGAGCACCGCAAAAACATGTGTATTTGCGGAAAGTTTGTGAAAACTACAATTTGGGGTTTTAAAAGTCAATGAATAATTATACTAATCTACTATTATGCCTTTGATTAATGCTTTTAGAATGGACGGATTAGGTAATAGGTTTATTATTGTAGATAGACGAAAAAACTCTATAAACATACCGAGAGAAAAAATAATTCATTTGGGAAATCTCAAGTCTTTTCACCGGAATATTGAATTTGACCAAATTATATTCATTGAAAAAGAAATTAATAATACATTTCCAATAACCATCTTTAATTCAGATGGAGGTGAAGTTAGTGCGTGTGGAAATGGAAGTAGGTGCGTGGCTTACTTATTAAGCAAAGATTTAAATAATAAAGAAATTAAATTAAAAACAAACAATAGATTGCTTAATGCGACAATTGTTGGAGATTATGATGTACAGCTAGAAATGGGGAAGCCTATATTTGAATGGAAAAAAATTCCATTAAAAGAAAAATTAAATCACAAAAATATAACTTTAAATATTAATGATAGAGAATTCACTGATGGATTTTGCCTTAATGTAGGAAATCCACATATAATTTTTTTTGTTAAAGATTGTTTTGAATATGATCTTAAAATATTAGGACCTAAAATAGAGAATCATGAATTATTTCCTGACAGAACAAATGTTACTTTTGCACAAATAGATAATGAGAATAATGTTACAGTAAATGTTTGGGAGCGTGGTGCTGGATTAACAAAAGCATGTGGAACAGCTGCTTGTGCAACCGCTGTAGCAGCATTTATAAAAAAATTAACTAAAAATGATATCAATATTAAATTTGAAGAAGGAAGTTTAAACATTAAAATAGACAAAAGTCTTAATATATTTATGAGAGGTCCAGTTTCAGAAATAAAACATACTAGACTAGAGATCTAAATGGGTTTATTTGATAAATTTAAAAAAGGGTTAGGTAAAAGTTCAGATGGACTGTCTACAGGATTTAAAAATATATTTTCTAAAAAAAAAATTGATGAAAACGTTCTCACAGAATTTGAAGAATTAATTATTTCATCTGATGCCGGTATTGATGTTGCAAAAGAACTTAGAAAAGATTTTGAAAATTTTAAAATTGATAAAAATTTAGATAATCACCAAGAAATTTTAAAATTAATAGCAGATAAAATGGCTATTAATTTACTTAAATATGAAAAAGATCTAAGTTTAATTGGTAACGCAAACTCTTCTGTAATAGTTGTTTCTGGAGTTAATGGAGTAGGAAAAACAACTACAATTGGAAAGCTAGGCAAATATTTTAAAGATAACAATAGATCTGTTGTGTTTGGCGCAGCAGATACTTTTAGAGCGGCAGCTATTGATCAATTGCAGGTTTGGGCTGCAAAAGTTAGAGTCGATATAATTAAGTCTGAGATTAATAGTGACCCAGCTTCTGTAGCTTTTAAGACTGCAGAGTTTGCAAAAAAAAATCAGATTGATATTGCTTTAATAGATACAGCAGGAAGGTTACAAAATAAAAAAAATTTAATGGAAGAATATAAAAAAATAATAAATGTTCTAAAAAAGATCGATAAAAAATTTCCTAATGAAGTAATTTTAGTTTTAGACGCAACTACTGGACAGAATGCTTTAAATCAAGTTGAAGAGTTTAGTAAAATTCATAACATTACGGGCTTGATAATTACAAAACTTGATAGCACTGCGAAAGGAGGTATTATCTTGGCAATTTGTAAAAAGTATAATTTACCTATCGTGGCTGTAGGAATGGGCGAAAAAGACACCGACTTACACCCATTTAAAGCAGAATATTTTGCTAAAGCTTTATTAGGTTTTAATTCTTAATATTTTTTTATAAAATTTTCAATTTCGACTAATAAATTCAAGTTAAATTCCATCATATGATCGTCTTCTTTTGTGAAATATGAATGTTTAGGATTATTTGCTTTTTCAAAAAGTTCTTTACCCATCGAAATTGGCACAACGTCATCTTTCGCCCCATGCATTATTAAAATCGGTGTAGTAATCGATTTAATCTTACTTAAGGAGTCATATCTATCTTTTAAAAGTAATCTTATAGGTAAATAAGGATAATAAATTTTTGCAGAGTTTTCTATCGAGGTGAAAGGTGACTCTAATATAATACCATTAAAATTATTTTTTTTACCTAGTTCCACTGCAACACCACTACCTAAGGATTCACCATACAAAATTATTTTATTATTGCTAATTTTTTGCTCATTAAGCCATTTTATAGATGCTTCAGCATCTTTATATAAATTTTGCTCGGTTGGAAATCCTTTATTTCCACTAAATCCTCTCCAAGAAATTAATAAAATATTTATATTTAGTTTAGATAACTCATTAAGTTTATAGATTCGATTTGATAGATCACCAGCATTTCCATGAAAAATTACTAATGTTTTAAATTTATCAAAATCTTTTTTGATAAGCCATGATTTGAGTTTTATTTCTTCATCAACTTTAATAAAAATTTCCTCATAATCAAATTGAACATTGCTATTTTGATAATTATTTTCTGTAGGATGATACAATAAATTTCTTTGGTAAAAATACATAAAAATTATTACAGCTAAATAAGCGATTACAAAAGATGAGAGTGTTATATATAAATATTTCATTTTACAATTTTTCTAGCTAGATAAACTCCGATGAAAACAAGTGCAGCTCCATAATAATGAAAACTTAAAAGCATTTCATCAAATAAAATTATTCCATAAATTGCAGAATATATGGAGAATATATAAAGTGTAAATCCTGCTAGAGATGCGCCTACATATTTTTGGACTTTTGTATAAAGAGTGAAAGCTATTATTCCTGGTGAAATAGCGGCAAACAATACCCAAAATATAAAATTACTATTAAAAGAGGTATCAAAAAAAAATGACTCCTCAATTAAATAAAAAGGAAATAATGAAATTGCTCCAAAAAAAGCTATTAAAGTAAATCTAGCCATTAGACTAAAGCTACTTTTCCAATTTATAAGAAAGATTGAGTATACAGCCCAACCTATTGCTGCACCTAGCATCCATAAATCACCTGAGGTAAACTTAAAATTAATTAGATAAGTTAAATCCCCTTTGCAAATTATAGTTAAAACTCCTAACAGACATATAATTAAACCCAAAATTCTAGATAGATTTATTTTATCTCTAAAAAATAAAACTGACAGTAATATAATAAAAATTGGTGAGGAGGTATATATTATTCCCATGTTAGCCATTGTGGTTGACATGCCTGCAATAAATGGAAATGCACCACAAATTCCACAGCCTGTCAGTCCTAGAAAAAAAAGTTTTAAAGACTCATTTTTGAATTGTTTTTTCTTTTTAATAATTTCTTCAAAAAAAAATGGTGTTAAAATCAAAAATACAGTAAGCCATCTCCAAAATGCTAATGAAACTGGTGGAACATATTCTACACCGCCTCTTGCAACTATTATATTTGAGGCCATAAAAATTGGCTGAACAAACAATAATAAATATGGATATAAATTATTTCTTTTTGTCACCAAAGGCTTCATATAACATCATTACTATTACCAAGCCCATTAGAATATAAACTGGCAGAACATCTTTAAAACCAATCATCATCGATCTTGTTAAGGTTGTTGCCAAACCGATTAAAAATGCAATGCAAAACACGCAACCTATTATTGATGTTATCTTATTCATCTTTACAATTCTTCTCTAACCAGTTAGCTGTACCTAAAAATCTTAAGTCGTCGAGTTTATTTCCAACTAATTGTACTCCTAATGGTAAATTATTTTCTCCGGTTAGTAAAGGTAATGAAATCGTTGGTAAACCCAAGTATGTCCAAATTTTTTGGAAATCTGCACTGCCAGTTGATGTTAAACCTTTGTCTGCTACACCGCTAGAAGATGGTGTAATAATTCCGTGATAATCTTCAAAAACTTCTTTATATGACTCGTAACTTTGTTTCATAAAATCTATGGCATCTGTATATTCTTTTGCAGAGTATTTCATTCCTCTTTCTATAGCGTCTCTCATTTCCTTTGAAAGTTTTTTTTTATCTTTTTTGTAATAGACTTGAAAATTATTTGCTAGATCTGTTTCGTGAATGATTTGGTGATGTTTAGGTATTTCTTTAAAGTATGATGGTGTATCGAAAATTTCGATATTTTTTTTTAATTTTTTGATTAAAAACTCAAATGCTTTTTGAGACTCTTTATCAATATTTTTCCATTTGTCAGTTTTATAAAAAATAAACTTTGGTTCAAAAATCGGTCCCTCTTCACACATTTTAATCATGTCATCCGCAGCGAAGTGAATAGTTGCGGGATCATATAAGTCTTTTTTTATCAAAGTTTTAGCTAAAAGAGCCACATCTTTTACAGTTTTACCAAACACACCCATAGTATCTAGTTTGTCTGATGTTTTTAAAACTCCACTTCTTGAGATTAGTCCGTAAGAAGGTTTATAACCTACAACTCCACAATATGAGGCAGGTCTTATAACTGAACCTCCTGTCTGAGAACCAATAGATAAGTGTGCCATATGCGAAGCGATAACTGCTGCTGATCCACTGGATGAACCACCAGGTGTTCTTGAATAATCATGAGGATTTCTTGTTTTGCTTGGATGAATGTAAGCTAATTCACAAGTGACGGTTTT
The DNA here is from genome assembly GCA_028408795.1 of Candidatus Pelagibacter sp. Next base: position 60,772 of record JAOOLP010000001.1, on the reverse strand, counting down.
TCCCATAATAATAGCTCCCGCAGTTTTTAATAAGTTTACTATTTCTGAGTCTTGAGAAGTTGACATTTTTTTTCTGAATACTGTCCCACACTCAGTTGGCATATCATATGTTCCTATAATATCTTTAATTGCGACAGGCAGACCATGTAAAGATCCAAGAGGTTTACCAGATTTTCTGTATTCATCTGCTTCTTCAGCTTTTTCTAGAAGTATTTTCTTATCTAAAAAAGCCCAAGCTTGAACATCCTTATCAAATTTTTCTATTCTTTTTATGTATGCTTTGCATAGTTCTACAGAGGAAATTTCACCAGATTTTAATTTTGAAACCAATTCATTGGCATTTAAGGTAGCTGTGTCTATCATTTTAAATTATTAGTTAGCAAATAAGGTATCAGGTAACCAAAGTGCTATACCTGGAAATAAGTACATTAACACCATTGCAAAAATTACTATTGCTAAAAAAGGCATAATACCTCTAAATATTTGCATTAGTTCTACGTTTTTTGACTGAACACCTTTAAGATAGTATGCTGACATTGCCATAGGTGGAGTTAAGAAAGATGTTTGTAAATTTAAAGCAATTAACATAGCAAAGAAATATGGATTAACTCCAAAAAACTCTACCAGAGGTAAGAATATTGGGACAAAAATGATCAATATTTCCGTCCATTCCAATGGCCATCCGAGTAAGAAAATTATAATTTGGGTAATTACTAAAAACTGCCAAGGAGCAAGATCCATAGCTTTGAAAAAATGTTCAAATACTTCATGACCACCTAGATAAGAAAAAACGGATGAAAAAGTCCAAGATCCTATAAATAACCACATTATCATTGCTGTAGTCTTAGCGGTAAGAAAAACAGACTCTTTAAAATTTTTCCATTTCAAGGTTTTATAAAAATAAGAAAGAACTATTGCCCCAAAGGCTCCTACTCCCGCAGCTTCAGCAGGTGTGGCCAGACCTCCTAAAATTGTACCGAGCACTAAAATAATTAGTGAAAAAAGAGGAAGAAATGAAACCAAAACTTCTTTCATTATCTCAGCTCTTGGCGGTATTTCTTCTTCTGGTGGTCTAGGTGCTATAGAGGGATTAATGTAGGCTCTTGTAATTGCATAAGCTATATATAATCCAGCTAGTAGCAAGCCAGGAAATATTGCGGCTGCAAAAAGCCTTAATGGTGATAGCTGAGCTATTACCGAGTAAACAATTAACATAATGCTCGGAGGAATTAATATTCCAAGACACCCTCCGGAACAAATTACACCTGAGGCAAATTTTTTATCATAACCAGCCCTTATCATTGCGGGCCAAGCTAACAATCCCATTAAAGTAACTACTGCACCAATTATCCCTGTTGCAGTTGAAAAAAGCGCACAAGTTATAAGTGCTGCTACAGCCATTGATGCAGGTAATCTGTGTGATGCTAGTCTTATTGCAAAAAATAATCTTGATACTATTCCAGCTCTTTCAACAAGATATCCCATGAATAAAAATAAGGGGACTGCGGTTAGAACAGTATTATCCATTACTGTATATGTATTTTGAACAAATAATTGAAAAATTCTATTATCAAATAAATGTTCCATTCGTGTTGGGTCAAAATATGCATAATAACCAAAGCCAACTCCCATAGCCATTAAAGTAAATGCGATTGGAAATCCAAGAAGTACGGCAAATAAGAAAATGCCCATCATAAAAATTGCTACTTCTGGGTTTGTTAAACTAAATAACATCTTTTTGATCCTCGTCTTGAGAAGTTCTCATTAAAATTTTTTCAGTCTCTTCTGCTACAACCATTCTAGCTGGCCAATGACCTGTTTGAATACAAATGATAGAACGGAAAACTTCACTGATGCCTTGAATGATTAAAAGAATTCCTGCTGAAGGAATCAAAGCTTTTGCCATATAAATTTGAATTTGTGCAGGACTATTCCAACTTGTTTCTTTAATCTTCCAAGCGAGAGCAGCATACTCGTAACCATAAAAAGCTAAAGCTATTACTCCAGGAAAGAAAAATATAAAGTATAAAACTAAATCTATATAACCTTGAATTTTAGGTTTAAATAATCTGTAAATCACATCTCCCCTAACATGAGCTTCAGTAGAAAGTGTATAAGCTCCGGCCATCATGAATATCGCACCGTACATTTGAAGACTAAAGTCAAAGTTCCATAAAGTAGGAGCATTGAACGCATATGCCATTACTACTTCATAGCAAGTTCCACCCATAAGAATTACAATGCACCATGAAAATGCTTTTCCTACGGAAGTACTTAAATGATCTGCAAAGCTAATAAATCCTCTCATAAAAATTAAACTATTCTAAAATTTTATTTTTTTCCATAAAAAAAGGGGGCTAAAAGCCCCCTTTTAAAATTATAAAAAAGTTAATTAAATTTTAACTTTTGCTAATGAACCAAACTCATTTTCATAAGCCAATCTATAATTTGGCTGATTCATGAGTAAGTATTTCATCACTCTCTTAGCGTATTTCTTCTGAGAATCTACAATTTTCTTAAAGAATGGATCTTTCTTGTTGAAATCACCAATTACTTTATCCCAACCTTTTAATTGTTGAGCTAAAATTGCATCAGATGTTTGATACACATTTACTTTGTGTTGATTCATCAATTTAGATAAATCAGCTGAGTATCTAACTAACGCTTTGAAGTAATTGTCCGTATTCGCAGCATAAGCAGCATTTTTTAGTATCGCTTGGTGTGCAGGCGATAAACTATTAAATGTTTTCTTGTTAACTGGAATTTCAAACATCTCTTGAGATTGGTGGAAGCTTCCTAAGTGATAATGCTTAGAAACGTCTTGCATACCAAACTGAGAGTCTGAAGTTGGGTTGTTAAACTCAGCAGCTTCAATCAATCCTGTTTTCATAGCAGGTTGAATTTCACCACCTGGTAATTGTCTAACTACCATTCCCATTGCTGTTAATACGTTAGTCGCTAAACCAACTGTTCTGTACTTCATTCCTTTAACATCAGATACTTTTGTTACGTTCTTTTTGAACCATCCAAAAGGCTGAGCTGGCATTGGCATGTGGAAGAAACCAACATAATCGAAACCTACTTTTGCAAGTGTTTCATTGTATAGTTTTCTACCTCCACCGTACTCCATCCATCCCATAACTTCTTGAGATGACATTCCGTATGATGGACCAGTACCAAATAATGAAGCGGCAGCATTTTTACCATACCAGTAAGCAGTTACCCAGTGTCCCATATCTAAAACTCCAGAACTTACTGCTTGACCTATCTCTCCAGTTTTTACAACTGAACCAACAGGCTGAAGATCAATCTTCAATTCACCACCTGACATGTCGCTAACCATTTTCGCGTAATCGCCAGCCATTTCGAAGAAGATATTAGCTCCTGATGGCCAAGCTGCTTGCATCTTTAAAGTTTTCGGCGCTCCGAATGCAATATTTGGCATTGCAACTGTTGCTGCCGCTGCTGCACCCGTAACTGCAGCTGCTTTAAAGAACTTACGTCTTGAAGGAGTCTTAACTCCTTTGATCGTTTTTTTTGACATATGTCCCCCTTAATTATTAATAATTAGAAATATTTAAACATATAAATTTTTAAGAGTCTTGAAATAATTTGAGAATCTTTTGACGCTTACAACTTTAAGTAGAATTAAAATTATTAATTTACCTTGTTTTTACAATTGCCTGTTTTAAAAAATTCCTCAAGGTTGTCTATTGCAAGATTAGCCATAGCTGTGCGAGTTTCTTTTGTGGCGCTACCTAGATGAGGAAGAATGAACGCACTTTTGTGCTTTAAATATCCTGGGTTTAAATTTGGTTCACCTTTATAAACATCTAATCCAACTGCATATACTTTTCTTCTGTTAAGCGCGTCTATGAGAGCCTCATCATCAACTATATCGCCTCTAGCAACATTAGTAACCACTGCGCCTTTAGGTAGACATTCTAAGGCATCCTTATTAATTAAATTTATGGTTTCTTTGGATGCAGGACAACATACAGACAAAACATCAGATACACGTAATAAACTTTTTAAATCTTTATGATATTCGGCGCCATCTTCCTGCTTCGATGATAATTTTGATCTATTATGATAATGTATAATCATTCCCAGAGATTTTGCAATTTTTGCAATCTTTTTTCCAATTCTCCCCATTCCCAAAATTCCTAATCTAGAACCAGTCAGTTGCTTACCAATCAAATAATCAGCTGACCATTTCCAGTTTGATGCTTTTGCACCCTCAATGCCTTCTGATGCACGCCTACAAGCTCCTAGAATTAAAAGAATCCCTATCTCTGCAGTTGCATCTGTGAGAACTTCTGGAGTATTGGTAACAGCAATGTTTCTTTTTTTTGCAGCATCTAAATCTATATTTCCGAAACCAACAGCAAAATTAGAGAGAATTTTTACACTCTCAGGTAACTTGTTAATTGTTTCTTCATCTAATTTATCAGTAAGCGCTGATAAAATACCATGACAGCCTTCGCTCATTTCTATTAGTTTTTGTTGAGAATAAAGCTCGTCATTTGTATTAAGTTTTACATCGTATAATTCTTTTAATCGATCTTCGTTTGATTGTAGTAATCTTCTCGTGACTAATATTTTTTTCATAAAATTAATTTAAATCAAAAATTTTACCTGGGTTCATAATGTTATTTGGATCAAGCGTTTTCTTAATTGATTTCATTATTGGAATGTTGTCACCATGCTCTTTTAACAAATACTCTTTCTTGTGCAGTCCTACACCATGTTCACCAGTGATGGTTCCATTTAATTCTAAAGTTTTTTTTATAAGCAAATCACTGAATTCTCTTATCTTTTTATAAGACTCTTTATTTTGGGGATCATAAGGCAATATCACGTGAAAATTTCCATCTCCTAAATGTCCAACCATAGGTGCTCTTAATCCAAATTTTTTTGTCTTTTCCTCTGCAAAATTTACACATTCAGTTATTTTTGAAATTGGAAGGCATACATCTGTGGAATACACTCTTCCATTTTTAATTAAAGCTTTTACAGAATAATAAACATCCCAACGAGCTTGCCATAATTTATTTCTTTCTTTTAAATCCTTTGCCCATTTAAAAGAGCTTCCTTGATTATCTTTTGAAATTTCTTCAACAACTTTAATATCCTCTTTATTAGATGACTCAGAGCCATGAAACTCAAAAAATAAAGTTGGTAAAACTTTAAGATCTTTTAGTTTTGAATAATTTATACTTATATCCATTTGATCTTTGTTTAACATTTCAATTCTAGCTATAGGTACTCCGTATTGAATAATCTGTTGTGCAGTTCGAACTGCATTTTCTAAACTTTGAAAATGACAAACCGCACTCATAATACTTTCAGGAATAGGAGACAATTTTAAATGTATTTCAGTTATTATTCCTAATGTTCCCTCTGATCCTATAAATAAATTTGTTAAATTATATCCTGCTGAAGTTTTTTTTGTCCTACTACCAGTGTTTATAATATCACCGTTTGGGAGCACAACTGTTAGACCGGTAATCACTGTTTTCATAGTTCCATATTTTACTGCCATTGTTCCTGAGGCTGATGTTGATGCCATGCCCCCAATAGCTGCATTGGCACCAGGATCGATAGGAAAGAAAACTCCATCTTCTCTTAAATAATCATTGAGCTGTTCCTTTGTTACACATGCTTGGACTCTACAATCAAAATCTTCAACATTTACATCTAATATCTTATTCATTTTTTCTAAGGAAATTGTAATACCATTTTCGTTTCCAACAACATTGCCTTCTAAAGAAGTTCCGGTTCCAAAAGGAACAACGGGTATTTTATGGTTGTTACATAGTTTTAAAATTTTTGAAACTTCTTCATTTGTTTCTGGAAAAACTACAGCTTTAGATAAAACAGGATCAAATGTGTCTTCGCCTCTAGCGTAATTTGATCTGGTGGACACAGATGTAGAAAATCTGCCATTAAATATTTTTTTTAGTTCTGACTGAACCTGTTCATTCATTTTGATAATATTAATTGAAATTTAGAGAAAATACAGCTTATTTAGCTAACATTTTTTTAATATTCTCTAGTGCCTCTGAGATGTTGGCTTGTGAAGCAGCAAAACTAAATCTCACATAATCTTTTGCAGTTTTCCCAAATGCTGTACCTGGTACAATAGCTACTCCTGCCTCATGCATACATTTTTTTGCAAATTCTGATCCATTCATTCCTGTTCCAATAACTTTCGGAAATGCGTAAAATGCCCCTCCAGGTAAACTACATTCTACACCTGGTAAATTATTAAGACCTTCATGAATAAGTTTCCTTCTTATCGTAAATTTTTTCATCATTTCATTAATTGAGTCGTCAGATCCATCCAATGCAGCAATTCCTGCAAATTGAGCTGCAGCATTTACACATGAAACACTATTAATTAATAATTTATTTACATGCTCTATTAAGTTTTTAGGCCAGAAACTCCATCCCAATCTCCACCCTGTCATTGAATATGCTTTACTCCATCCTTCAAGAACAATTAGTCTTTCTCTTAATTCTGAATAATTGAAAAATGTTGGCATTTCTTTTCCATCAAATATTTGTCTACTATAAATCTCATCACTTAAGATAGTAACATGCGGATGTTTTTTAAGTCCCTCAGCTAAAACATCGATGTCTGATTTTTCAACAAAACTACCTGTTGGATTGTTTGGATTTATCAGGACTAGTAATCTAGTTTTGTCAGTTATTAATGATAAAATTTTTTCTGGATTGAATTTTAAGTCTTTATCTTCGGTAAGATCATAAGGAACTGGTTTTGCGCCTGTGAAATTAATCATAGACTCATAAATTGGAAATGCAGGTGTTGGATGAATAATCTCTACACCTGGCTCACCAAAACATTGTATCGCATAGCTCATTGTAGGTTTTCCTCCTGGCATTATAATAATTCTTTCCGGGTCAATATCTTGACCGTATAATTTCTTAATTTTTCTAGTAACAGATTGTCTGCACTCAAGAATTCCATTCGATAAAACATAGCCATGATGCCCGTCATCCAGAGCTTTTTTTGCTGCTTCCACTATATGTTTAGGAGTTTTGAAATCAGGTTGACCCAATCCAAGATGAATCATTGGTTTACCTGAAGCTTCTAATTTTTTTGCTTCAGCAAGAACACTAAAGGCTGTTTCTGTTCCTAATCTATCTAAACTTTTTGCTAATTTCATAAGACTTACTTTACTAGTTTTAATTTTTTTTTCTATAGATTAATTTTGTACTATTCAGCTCCTTTAAATTCTTACAACCCATCAAAACCATATTTCTATTAATTTCATCATGCATATTTTGAAGTAAACGTTCAACTCCCGGTTGGCCACCAGCAGCTAAAGAAAACAAAAACATTTTACCAAAACTACATGCCTTAGCTCCTGCTGCAATGGCTTTTAACACGTGTGTTCCTCTTCTAACACCTCCATCTAAAATGATTTCTAACTTATCTCCAACGGCATCGGATATTGCTTTAACTTGATCGAAAGGAGATCTAGATCCATCCAATTGACGTCCTCCATGATTTGATATCATGATGGCAGTACAACCAATATCAATGGCTCTTTTTGCATCTTCAACAGACATAACCCCTTTCAAAGCAAAAGGTCCGTTCCATTTTTTTGCACAATACTCTGCATCTTTCCATCCCATAGCAGGATCATATTGTTCATTAATATATTCAATAACTGATTTTGCGATATTTGTTCCTTTATCAGTTTTCTTTTTAACATTTGATAATTCAAATTTTTTGCCAGTTAGATAATTAAATACCCATCTTGGTCGCATCGCAAAACTCATTAAGCTTTGAAAAGTAAGTTTTGGTGGAGTTGTAAATCCTGTCCTGTGATCTTTTTCTCTATTTCCAGCAACTAAAGTATCTACTGTTAAACACATTGCGTCAAAACCTGATCTTCGAGATCTTTCGATTAAATCATCAGAAATTGATCTGTCTTTATGAACATAAAGTTGAAATAGCTTAGGTCCGCTTGAAATATTTGAAACTTCTTCAATGGTATTATTCCCCATAGAAGACATACTATAAAAAGTGTTAAATTTTTCTGCTGCACGTGCTGAAGCTCTATCTCCCTCAGGATGGTACAGTCTTTGCATTGCCGCTGGTGAAAGAAAAATTGGCATATCAATTTTTCTTCCAAACAGTGTAGTTGATAGATCGGGTTTACCTACGCTAGCAAGAATACTAGGCACTAAATCACATTCATTAAAAGAGTCAGTATTTCTTCTTAAGGTCGACTCATCATCAGCTCCGCCATCAATGTAATGAAAAATTGGGGATGGTAATTTTTTTTTAGCAAGTTTTCTAAAGTCATTAAAATTATAGCAATCACTTAAATTCATTAACGTCTAAATCTTAAATTTTTTCTACTTAGATCTTTAATTGTTTTACATCCCATTAATTTCATATCCCTTTCTAACTCTGACTTATATTGACCTAATGCTCTCTCGACACCTGCTTGTCCGGCTGCAGCTAAAGCATAAAGGTACAATCTTCCACCAGAACAAGCCTTTGCTCCTAAAGATAACGCCTTAAGCATATGGGTTCCTCTATGTATTCCACCTTCACAAATTACGTCAAGTTTATCACCAACTGCATCAACGATTTCTGCTAATTGATCAAAGGGAGCCCTTGACCCATCCAGTTGTCGACCACCGTGATTTGAAACCATAATTCCTGTGCATCCAATGTCGACAGCTCTCTTAGCATCTTCTACACTCATCACCCCTTTAAGTGCGAAATGACCACCCCATTTGGAACAAAGTTTTTCAGCATCATTCCAATTCATTGATTGATCAAGCATAGTGGAGAAATAATTTCCAATTGAGGAATTAGTACTAGTTCCTTCTTTAACAAAATCTTGTAGGTGAGGTAGTTCAAATTTTCCTCTTGTTACATAGTTTATTCCCCACATTGGTTTTGTAGCAAAGCTAAACAAACTCGCTAATGTTAATTTTGGAGGAGAAGTAAAACCAGTTCTTAAATCTCTCTCACGATTTCCTCCAGTAATCGTATCCACTGTCAAGGCCATAACGTCAAATTTAGCCGCTTTGGCTCTTTCTAAACATGAGTCATTCAAGCCTCTATCTTTGTGAAAATAAAATTGAAACATTTTTGGTGTGTCAATCATAGATGAAATTTCTTCAACACTAACTGTTGCTAAAGCGGAAACACCAAACATAGTATTAAATTTTTGAGCTGCTTTGCCTACAGCTCTCTCTCCCTCGTAATGGAAAAGTCTTTGTAAAGCTGTTGGAGAAAGATAAAAAGGTAAAGCAAGTTTTTTTCCAAATATAGTAGTAGACAAATCTACATTTTCTACTCCTCTTAAAACATTTGGAACTAAATCAACATCATCGAAAGCGCTTGTGTTTCTAGCATAAGTAACTTCGTCATCTGCTGCGCCATCAATATAATGGAATATCGGTGAAGGTAGCTTTTTTTTAGCTAATTTTCTAAAATCATAAAAATTATGACAATCCTTTAAATTCATTTTTTAAAAATTTTTAGAGAATGTAATTTGTTGGTTATCTGTTCCTGGGTTTGTATCTCCCCAATCATTATTAGAAATGTGACTATAACTGTAACCAATTTTTGAGTTTTCAAAAATATCGAAACCAAATTTTATTTCACTTTTAAATTCCAAGGCGCTTCCAAGATCTTTCCCATCACCTTTTTGATAATAGCCAGGTGTAAAACTGGGTAAAATTTTTAATGGTCCTATTCCATATTGACCTTCAATGCCTGTATATAAATATACCGAGCTATTTCCTGTAATGAAGCCCCCAGTAACTGGAGAAAATTTTCCTAGTATGGTATCTCTAAACAAGTCTGGATTTTTATGTTCAATACCCAATAAGTTAGTCTGATCATCACCCTCTTTATCTATTACGTCAAATGTACCTGTGTAGAAAGACAAATCATTATTTACTTCATTGGCATACATAGTTTTTGATAGACCCAGCAGTAAAAATATAATTGTTAAAAATTTAAATTTCATAAGGTGAAATTACAATTAATTGGCTAATATGTATAGATGACTTTTTGACTACCGATTAGCCCTTTTTTTAAACAATAAAAAAATCAAAAAACCCCCAAATAAAAAGGCTAAATATGGCAATATCCATAATAATGAATTATTGAAATTAAAGGGTGGTTTATAGACTATCCATTCTCCATATTTTTCTATCAAAAATTCGTAAATTTCTTTCTCCGTTTTGCCTTCTTTAATTTTATCATTAACTACAAGTTTTATGGTCTGCGCAAAATCAGAATTTGAGTCAGCTACAGATTGCCCTTGACAAATTAAACATCTAATATTTTTAAAAATATCATTAGAGTCAATAATTTTCTGACTAGCGTAAAGATTAGTAAAACTAATTATTAATAAGATATAAAATATTTTAAATTTCATTACTTTTCTACTGTTTTGACAATATAATTAAACTCATTCTTAGAAATTGGTCCTACAAATTTTTTAATTACAGTTAGATTTTTATCAATCAATATGCTTTCAGGAATACCGTAAATACCAAAATAAACAGAATCTTTTCCAAGTTCATCTTTCGCTAAAATATCATAAGGATTTCCTAGTTCATTAAGAAATTTTTTAGCATTTTGTTTTTTATCTTTAAAATTAACTCCTAGTATTGTGAGATTATTAATTCTATTTAATCTTAATAAAGTTGGATGTTCTTTTCGACATGGTCCGCACCACGATGCCCAAAAATTGATTAATGTAAATTCATTCTTTCTTAAATCACTTTCTGTTAATATTTTATTTTCGTTAAAAATATCTAATTTTATATTTTCAAGTTGTTTGCCAACTAAATCTTTAGTGTCATATATTGAACTTTTGTTCAAACCAATTAGAAATACCAAAGTAATGAATAAAAAAAATATTGTTATAGATATTTTAATAATTTTTATTTTCATTTTTAAATAGCCTCATTAATCCTCCTAAAGAAATAAAGATAACAGATATCCATATCCAAATCATAAATGGCTTCTTTTGAAATTTGATATTATAAAAGTCTGATCTATCTAAATTGCTCATTGTAATGTAGTAATCTTTCGTCAACCCAGATCTTATTGACGCTTCATATGTTAAAGTGCTGGGATTTTCATAAATTCTTATTTCAGGACTTAAAACTAAATTTAAATCTTTACTATTATTATTAATATTAAATTTTCCTATTACTGATTTATAGTTTTTAAACTCCTCTAAATTAATGTTCTCAAACTCTATGGTATAGTCTTCAAACTTTTTTTTTTCTCCTAATTTTAAATTAAAATCTTTTTCAAAAGAAAAATTATGATTTAAGCCAATAAAAAAAACCATAAAACCAAAAGCTAAATGAGATGTAAGTCTTGAAAGATTAAATGATCTTTTATTCATTGATTTGTATAAGTCTAAAAAAGTCGAGATTATTAGAAATATTGATGAGATGATTATAAAATTTGATAATAAGCTGTAGCTTTTAAAAAAGTAGATAATTAAATAATTAATCAAAATAGAGGCAAATAAGATTCTTAATAATAAATTCAAATTTATATTATTATCTTTTATCCATTTAATATTTGGTCCCATTGACATGAAAATGAGAAATAAAACAACTAATGGAATAATAACGGTATTATAAAAAGGTGGTCCGACTGATACTTTGTGGTTTGTTAAAACCTCAGTGAAAATTGGATAAACAGTTCCAATAAGCACTGAAATTAGATAAAAAACCATGAACCAATTATTAACTAAAACAAAAGTTTCCTTACTTTTAGAGTTTATTTTGTAATTACTAATTTGAAATTTTCTAAACAATATAAATATAGAAGAAAATATTAAAAAACTTAAGAATACTAGTATATATAATCCTCTTGATGGATCATTAGCAAAAGTATGAACTGAATTTAAAATTCCAGATCTAACTAAAAAAGTTCCTGTAACGCTTAAAACAAAAGTAATTATACACAAAATAATTACCCAAAAGTAAAAAAGCTCTCTTTTTTCCAATACTAATAAAGAATGAAACAAAGCTGTCATAGCAAACCATGGGAGTAACGAAGCATTCTCTACGGGATCCCAAAACCAAAAACCTCCCCAACCTAATTCATAGTAGGCCCAAATTGAGCCAGCTAAAATTCCAACAGTTTGAAACGACCATGAAATTAAAACCCAATTTTTAATTGATCGAGCAAACGGTTTACCTGAATAATTAGAAAGCATAGATGAAATTGCTGCTGAAAAATATATCGATGAACCTACAAAACCAACATAAAGTAATGGCGGATGAATTGCTAGCGCTGGATCTTGTAAAATAGGATTTAACCCTAATCCCTCTTTAGGAGAGGGAGATAATAAACTAAATGGGTTTGAGTTAAAAATGAGAAAAAATGAAAAACCAAGTATTAAAAGATTTTGAGTTATTAAAGTATAAAGTCTGTAATTTTTAGGATGACTGCTGTTATAAACTAAGAAAAGAAAGGAGAAAATTGTAAGAATAATTAACCACAAAAGTAAACTACCTTCATGATTTCCCCATGTTCCTGATATTTTGTATAGTAGTGGTTTTAAAGTATGGGAGTTTTGATAAACAGTTATCAAGGAAAAATCTGAGATTATAAAAGCAGAAACAAGTGTAAAGAAAGTAAGAATAATTAATGTGCACTGTATTAAACAAAGTTGATATATTTTTTTTTCAAGGACTGCCTTTTCATCTTTTAAATTAACAAATGAAGTATAAATAATTGATAAACAAATGAAAACACTAATGAATAATATAAAATTTCCTAAATTACTTAACATCTTGTTTTAATATATCTTTAAGCTCAGGGGGCATGTATTTTTCATCGTGTTTTGCTAAGATTCTGTCAGCTACAAAAAATTTTTTATCTTTAAGTTTTCCCTCTGCAACTACTCCTTTCTCTTCAGAGAAAAGATTAGGGACAACTCCTTTGTAAGAAACTATAAGTTCATTTTTAAAGTCGGTAACCACAAATTTCATTTCTTCACTGTCTATAAGTATGGAATTTTTCTTTACCATTCCCCCAATTCTTATTTTTTTGTTAAAATTAATTTCATTACTAAGTTTAATTTCAGTAGGAGATTTAAAATATAATATATTGTCGGTTAATGATTTAAGTACAAGAAAAACTGTGATAATCGAAATTATTAAAAATATACTTAAAAAAGAAATTCTCTTTTTAACTTTTTTTGCAAGCATTTAAATGCTTTAAATTGACTTATTATATGATGCAAAAACCTGATTAGCAATTTTAGAATTTTCTAAAACTTTTTTTCTTTCAGTGTCAGATAGTTCTTTTAATTCTTTTGCAAAAGTTTTTTCGTATTTTTTAAGTGTTTTGTAAGTCCTTAAATAAACTATTACACAGGCAAAAAATGTAATTGCAAATGAAAGCCATACGAAGAAACCGTAATCACCCATTAAAATTAGCTTTTCAATCATAATCTTTTAACGTTTTTTCTCTTTATTCTAATGATTTCTGTCTTATATTTCATTAGAAAAATTAACGCACAATATAATAATAAAACCAATAACATCAACATTAAGGGAAATAACATAGAAGAGTGTATTGAACTTGAACCACTAATAATATTAATACTTTGAGGTTGATGTAATGTACTCCACCAATCCACTGAATATTTTATTATCGGAATATTGATTAGTCCAATTATCGCAATTAAACCTGAAACTTTATTTGCTTTATCCTCATCTTTAATGATCTTATTAGATAAAATATATAAAACGTAAAATAATAATAAGATGAGCATGGATGTTAACCGGGCATCCCAAGCCCACCAAGTTCCCCAGGTAGGTTTTCCCCACAATGAACCTGTTATAATAGCTAAAAATGTAAACAATAATCCTATAGGAGCAATACTTTTTGAAATTAAATTTAAGTTCTTTAATTTAAGCAAAAAAGTTAAAAATGAAAGAAAGGCAATACAAGTAAAAGAAGCTAAACTTATCCAGGCAGAGGGAACATGTACATACATAATTCTCACATTATCGCCTTGCAAGTAATCGGGTGGTGAAATTAATAATGCAAAAGTCAAACCAACTATTAAAACAACAAAAAAGATGGAATTAATAAAATTTGTTATTCTTTCAATCCATTTAAAAATTTTACTCGGGCTAATGAAATAAAACATAATCTTTGATTACTATAATATTAATTTTAAGTGAAGAGTGAATAAAAGCCTAATTGAGGATTGAGAGGGAGTTAAGAAGTATGAGTTAATCCCCAATCAGGCGAGAACGATTAAAAATAATAAAAATATTTGTCATAGATTTGAATGAAAATTGTTAAATTTGAGGCAGAAAAAGAGGATTTAATTAGAAATCTTAAAATAATTTGAACCTTTTTTCCCTGAAAAAATTTCTTCTATTAAAGGATGCTTTACTGGCTCCTTTGATTTATCTAATAATAAATTTTGCTCCGAAACATAGGCTTCGTATGTAACCTCATTACTTTCAGCTAGTAAGTGATAGAAGGGTTGATCTTTCCTTGGTCTGACATCTTTAGGTATGGATTGATACCATTCCTCTGAATTATTGAATTCAAAATCAACATCGTAAATTACACCTCTGAAATCAAAGTGCCTATGTTTAACTGTTTCACCTATAGAAAATTTAGCTTTATTGCTTGAAGCCATATCTAATAGTTAATAATTTTTTCATTAAAATCAATATATAATTTATTTAAAATTTGAGTTATGCTAAAGATGTATTGTGAATAAGTCTTTTTTAAAATTTGTCGCAGATTTTGGACCATTATTAATCTTTTTCGTGATTTATTATAAGAGTGGAAATAATTTAGCAGTAGCAATTCCACCATTAATTATTTCAACAATAATTGCAGTAATAGCAATTTATCTGCTTGAAAAGAAGATTCCGTATATACCTCTTTTAGGAGGCATAATAATTTCTTTTTTTGGAGGCTTAACTTTGTATTTTAATAATCCTGTCTTCATATATATGAAACCAACGATTATAAATCTTATTTTTGCCTTTACACTAATTATAGGAAGAAGATTTTTTGAAAAAAATTTTATTCAATTTTTTTTCAAATCAGCTTTTCAACTTAATGACGAGGGGTGGAGTAAATTGAGTGATCGATGGGCTTACTTTTTTATTTTTTTAGCTCTTTTAAATGAAATAATCTGGAGAACTCAGCCTGAAACAACATGGGTAAATTTTAAAGTGTGGGGAATATTGCCTCTAACTTTCATATTTACTGCTTCTCAATTACCTTTAATTAATAAATATAAAATATGAAAAATATAAAACTCATTATTAATAATGATATTAAAAAAGAAAAAGTTAAATTTTTTGTAAAAAAAGAGCTTAAATGTATATTAAATTTATACGCTAGGATGGTTTCAAACGGAACTTGGAAAGATTATTCATTTTCTTTAGGTAGTAAAGAAATTTCTTTTGATGTCTATCAAAGAGCTTCGGATAGACCGGTACTTAGGATCTTAAAAAATTTGAAACCAAACTATTATAATGATAAATTTTTGATAAAAGATAAGAATGGAAATATTCTTAAAAGATCAGAAAACTTAGATCAACTAATTGATAAAACTAGCTGGAATAATTTAAGATTAATTAAATAATTATCTTCTTTGACCGAAAAGTCTTAGAAGCATTATGAAAAGATTTATGAAATCTAAGTAAAGTGTTAAGGCACCCATTACAGCTTTTTTGCCCATTAATTCTCCACTATCACTTGCTAAATACATATTCTTTATTTTCTGAGTATCATAAGCAGTTAATCCTACAAAAATTAATACGCCTAAGATTGAAATTACAAAATACATCATTGTAGACTTCATAAAAATATTTACTAATGAAGCTATAATTATACCTATAAGCCCCATCATTAAAAAAGATCCTAATTTTGTTAAATCCCTTTTAGTTGTGTAACCGTAAATACTCATAGCACCAAAAGTTCCTGCGGTTATAAAAAATACTCTTGTAATAGAAGTTCCTGTGTAAGCAATAAATATTGATGATAATGATAATCCCATTAGTGATGCAAAAATCCAAAATACAGTTTGAGCTTTTGAGGCGCTCATTTTTGCAATTCCAAAACTCATATAAAAAACAACACCTAAAGGGGCTAACATTACTACCCAAGCTAAACCTGAATTATAAAGTGAGTTGCCTAAAGAGGTTAAACCAATCAATTCTCCATTTGGACCTGTGACTGCAGCAAATTTAAAAGTAAATAAAGCTATAAAGCCAGTTAAAAGTAATGCAGATCCCATATAGTTATAAACTTTAAGCATATAACTTCTTAAACCTTGATCTATAATAGCTTCGGATACCGAAGATCTAACTGACGTTGTTTGTTTGTTTGAAACCATAAAATTAATATATGAATTTTTATTAACTTTTCAATAGGCAATAATTGCTTTAAAAAAACTTGAAAAATAAGGATTTTATGAAATTTAAAAAACTAGGAAACACTGATTTAGATGTCAGCTTGATCTGCCTAGGAACTATGACGTGGGGAACTCAAAATTCTGAAAAAGATGCATTTGAACAGATGGATTATTCTATAAATCAAGGAATAAACTTTTTTGATACTGCCGAACTTTATTCAGTGCCACCAACAGCTGAGTCGTATGGAAAAACAGAGATAATGATTGGCAATTGGTTTGAAAAAAGAAAAAATAGAAACAAAATTATACTAGCATCTAAAGTTGCTGGGCCAGGATGTGATTGGATTAGAGAAGGAAAAAATAATTTTAATGAGAAAAATATTGGTAAGGCAATAGATGGAAGCTTAAAAAGATTAAAGACGGACTACATAGATCTGTATCAATTGCACTGGCCAGAAAGATCAACCAATTGTTTCGGCAGAAGAGAGTTCACACCTCGTGAAGATGAAAAAGAATGGAATGGTTTTGAAAGTATTTTAGAAGCTTTAGATAAATTTATTAAAAGTGGAAAAATAAGATATATAGGTATGTCAAACGAAACTCCTTATGGATTATCAAAATACCTAGAACTTTCTAAAAATAAAAAACTACCTAGAATGATGTCAGTTCAAAATCCTTACAGTTTAGTTAACAGAACTTATGAAATCGGGATGTCGGAAATTTCTATTAGAGAGAAATGTGGATTATTAGTCTACTATCCATTGGCAGCAGGAGCGTTATCAGGCAAATATAGAAACAATCAAATGCCAAAAAAATCTAGGATGGCATTATTTAAAGGATGGCAAAGAATGATAAACCCTCTAGCAATGAAAGCCTATGATGAATACTACAAGCTAGCCAAAGAAAATGACATGACTATGGTTCAACTAGCCCAAGCTTTTGTAAACTCAAGGCCTTTCGTGACAAGCAATATAATTGGAGCCACTACAATGGATCAATTGAAAGAAAATGTTGAAAGTATAAATGTTGAGCTTACGGAAGAGATAATGGATAAGATTAATTTAATACATAATAATAATCCAAATCCATCACCTTAATTCAAACCATTGAAATAGCTTTAATATAGTATAAAACCAAAAATATGTTATTTAAAAAGTTTTTAATTTTAATATCTTTTGTACTTTTTACTTTTAGCGCTTTGGCTAACAGCCCAAGATCTACAGGAAAGTATAAAAACTGGGAAAGCTTTACTGTAGAGACAGATAAAGGAAAAATTTGTTTTGCTCAAACTATACCTACAAAAAGGGCTCCATCTTCAATTCAAAGAAATCAATCAAAATTATTTGTAACGTTTAGGCCATCCGAGGATATAAAAGATGAGGTAAGTATAACAAGTGGTCATGATTACAAAACCTCTTCCGTTACGGCTGCCTCAGGTAAGAAAAGATTCTCTTTTTTTTCTCAAAAAAACTTCGCTTGGTTATTAGATGATCAAGAAGAAAAAAATTTTATTAAATTAATGAAAAAAGCGACTAATCTTATTATTAAAGCAAGAACAACCAAAGGGGCTGAAACCACAGATCACTATTCTATGATGGGATTTACCAAAGCTTATAACACCGCAAAAAAAACTTGCAGTTAAATGAAAAAAATTGTTTTAGCCTATTCAGGCGGACTTGACACTTCAATAATACTTAAATGGCTTCAAGAAAATTATAGAGCTGAAGTTATTGCTTACACTTCAGATATTGGCCAAGTAATGAATAAAAAAAAGATTATCAAGAATGCAAAAAGTCTTGGTGTAAAAAAAGTGATAATTGAAAATTTAAAAAACACGTTTGTAAAAGACTATGTTTTTCCAATGATCAGAGCACATGCAGTTTACGAAGGAGTTTATCTTCTTGGAACTTCTATTGCTAGACCATTGATTGCTAAGAGACAGATAGCTATAGCTAAAAAATTTAAAGCATTTGCTGTGTCTCATGGATCTACTGGTAAAGGAAACGATCAAGTAAGATTTGAGTTAGGATATGCTTTTTTTGGAGGAAAAAAAATTAAAGTTATCGCTCCATGGAGAGAATGGAAATTGCAATCAAGAACTGATCTAATTAATTATGCAAAAAAAAATAATATACCAATACCAAAAGATAAAAAAGGTGCTCCTCCTTTTTCTGTTGATGACAATATTTTTCATACTTCCACAGAAGGTAAAGTTTTGGAAAATCCAAGAAATTCTGCACCAGAATTTATTTTTCAAAGAACCGTTTCTCCG
This sequence comes from Candidatus Pelagibacter sp., assembly GCA_028408795.1. The sequence goes on along the minus strand of JAOOLP010000001.1, from coordinate 42,064 downwards.
GAAAAAGCTCCAAACAAAAAAACTAAAGTTAAGATTACTTTTAAAAATGGCGATCCAGTCTCAATTAACGGTAAAAATTTAAAACCTGAAAAACTTTTAGAAAAATTAAATTTATTAGCTGGAAAAAATGCTGTTGGTAGAGTGGATTTAGTTGAAAATAGATTTATTGGTATCAAATCAAGAGGTGTTTATGAGACCCCGGGTGGCGCAGTTTTGTATATAGCTCATAGAGCTATTGAATCAGTTACTTTGGATAAAGATACAGTTCACAATAAAGAAAGAATAATGCCTGAGTATGCAGAGTTAGTTTACAACGGTTATTGGTTTTCTAAAAAAAGAATAAAACTTCAAAAAATAATCGATAAAAAAAGAGGTCAAGTGTCGGGTGATGTGGTGCTAAGTCTTTATAAAGGCAATGTAACAATTTTATCAAGAAGAACAAAAAATAAAGCCTATTCTATGAAAAAGGTTTCTTTTGAGGAAAATAAATCTTTTAATAAATCTAAAGTAGAAAAATTTATTAAATATCACTCTAAACAGTTATATAAATCATAAATTTCTGATAATATTTAGTTAATGAATTCAACGATTCGAAATATTCAACTAGTAGCAGTTATATTTGTATTGATTGCAACAGTAATTGCATTTTTTCTTGAAGTAAGAGATATGTATATGGATCAGTACATAGGCCTTGCTGATCTATTGCTTCTTTTTATTTATATTGAGGTGATAGGCTTGGTAAGATCTTATTGGGAAACTAGATCAATAAGAATTGCTTATCCATTAGTAATAGCAATAACGGCGCTCGCACGTTTCATAATCCTACAAGATAAAGAGGGAGATCCAGCAAATTTACTTTATATTTCGGGCGCAATTTTAATTGTAGCTTTAGCTACTGTAGTAGTAAGATTTAGAAATAGTAAATTTTTGAATCTTGATAAGTCTAAATCAAACGAGCTTTAAAACACTCTAGAGTATTTTTTAACAAACAAGCTATCGTCATAGGGCCCACTCCTCCTGGTACCGGAGTAATTGCTTTTACTTTTTCTTTTACATCATCAAACTGCACATCGCCTACAATTTTATTTTCTAGTTTGTTTATACCTACATCTATTATTACAGAACCCTCTTTAACCCAATCTTTTTTAACAAAATTAGGTACTCCTATAGCAACAACCAATATATCAGCTTTTAAACATTCGGATTTAATATTATTTGTCTTTGAATGGACTATAGTAACTGTACAATTTTCTTTTAACAGCAGTTGAGCCATAGGTTTTCCATTTAAGTTTGACCTGCCGACTATTACGGCATGTTTTCCTGATAAATCTTTTTCAATTTTTTTAATAAGTAAAGAACATCCTAAAGGCGTGCATGGTGTTATTGCATGATAACCCGAAGCTAGATTTCCAACATTAATTGGATGAAATCCATCAACATCTTTTGAAGGGTGTATTAAATTAATAATTTTTTCTTTATTGATTTGTTTAGGAAGTGGGAGTTGAACCAGGATTCCTGATACTTTACTATCTTCATTTAACTCTATAATTTTCTTTAATATCTCTTTTTCGGATACAGTATCAGGATATCTTATTACATCTGAATTTATACCCACCTCTTTAGATTTCTTGACCTTATTTTTAACGTAAATTTCGCTAGGTGCATAATTTCCAACTAAAATTACTGATAATGTAGGAACTTTTTTAGTCTTTTCTTTTAATAAACTTATTTCTTTTTTTATTTCGTGTCTTAAAACTTCAGCTTCTTTTTTTCCATCTATAATCATAATTAAAATAACGAGGGCGCAAACATTTCAAATACTAAATTCCTTAAAAATAACAAAATTAAAATAAGGACAACTGGCGAGATATCAATTGAACCCAAATTCGGAAGATATCTTCTTATATAATTTAAAGGAGGAGCTGTAAGTTTATAGGAAACATCAAGAACCGAGTAGACAAATCTATTGCTAGTATTCAAAACATTGAATGCTACCAACCAGCTAATAATGGCATTAATGATTAATATCCAAATGTATAAACTGACCGCTTGATCAAATAAAATAAGAATTGATTTCATTGATTTTTTTCCACATAAATTGAAGTACTTGGAAATGCAAACGATGCTTTGTTTTTCTCTACTATAGTTTTGATTTCTAAAGCTAAGGTATCTTTAACACTCATCCATTCCAAATAATGTTTTGTCTTAGTAAAACAAATTAACCTTAAATCTATTGAACTGGCAGCAAATTGCTCTATTTTTACTGTCAGAAATGTATCTCCTGTTTTAGAAAATAATTCACTTCCTTTTATATATTGTTCAATTTCATCTTTAATTTTTTTTAATTGATCACTAGTTGTCCTGTATTCCAGTCCGATAACCCAATTAATTCTTCTATTTGTTGTAAGAGAATTGTTGATAACAGCATTTTCAGCAAATTGAAAATTTGGAATAGTCGCTAACGATTTATCAAATCTTCTTACAACAGTAGACCTAAAGCCTATACTTTCAACTGTTCCCTCAATTACTCCTTCTACAAATATCCAATCACCAACTTGAAATCTTCTTTCTACTAGAACTAATATTCCTGAGATTAGATTTTTAAATAAGTCTTGTGCACCTAAAGCTACTGCTACACCGAATAAACCAAGTCCAGCGATTATAGGTCCAATTTTAATCCCCCAAAGTTCTAGGACTGCAGCTGCTCCTAATATTAAAATTAAAATCTTAATAGCTTTAATAATCCAATTAACTAAATCTTTGGATAGTAAACCGCCTACTGACTTAATGACAACGGATAGAGGGCCAATAATTTGATGAAAAGTCCAAAAAATTAAAATAGTTATTAAAGATCTGTTTATTAATTCTATTGCGCCATGTTCTACGGATAAATAACTTGTAGATACAAAAAAACCTAAAACTATTGGGAAAAACTTTGCTGGTCCCTCCATAGAAGAAACCAAAGAATTATCAAACTTATTTGTAGTTTTAGAAACATATGTTTCTAATCTCTTAATTACAAATTTAGAAAAAACTCCTCTTAAAAATAGAAAAAAGATAAAAATAATTAGAGCTATTACAATTTCTGAAATGTTAACTCCTGAAATACCTTCTTTCCAGACATCTAAAAATAAGTCTTTAAAATTTTCTAATACTTCCATTACTAGTTCTCTTCCAATTGCAATAATTCTTCCCCTGGATTAAAAATTTCTACTTTTTTCCAATCTCCAGTGGGAAAAATATCTGCAACCTTTTTACTTATACACTTTACTTTTGAACCTGTCATTAAAGGATACAAAGAATGATTTTTTACTATTTCTAAGAAACTTAATGCGCTCCTAGCAGAATAAACAAAAATTATGTCTGGAGGGTAGCTTTCAATAATTTTTTTATTTTGCTCATTCAAATCAGTTATTTTTTCTGAAAAATAATTAACAATTTTTCTAGTAGTAATGCCGTCCTTTTTAAGCTCTAGGTCTAAATCGTAAGAAATGTTATCTCCACAGAAATAAGCTATTTTGGATTTCTCATTAATTTGACTTGAATTAATAATTAAATTTTTTAAGGCATTTACAGTCCCGCCTGCAGAAATAGTATTATTATATCCCTTAGATCGAGCAATTTTTTCTGTCATTGAGCCAACACAAAAACATAATTTATTCATATCTTGTTCAGTGACTTTCAAATTTCTGACAGCATTTGCACTTGTGAAGATAAAAGCATTAAATTGCTTTATATCAATTGGATCTAGTTTAGCTGGAATAATTTTTAAAGTTGGTATGTGAATTATTTTGTGTCCTAGCGAAAAAAGTTTCCCCATTAAATCTTCTGCATCCATAAGTGGTCTAGTTATTAAAATATTCATTTTTTAAATTTTTCTCCCGCTAAATCTAATAATTTTTGTCCAACAGTTTCACCGATTATCGAAGCATTTTTTTCAGGCCCAGTCATCTCATAACTAAAACTTTCTTCTCCAGAGTCTGAGAAAAGTTGTGCTTTAAGTTTTAAATTATTATTTGTTATTTCTGCTAAACCGCCCACAGCAGTTTCACAATTTCCCCCAATAGTTTGAAGCATTTTTCTCTCCGCTGTTGCGCAAAGACTTGTATTTGTATCATTAATCTTTTTAATTAAATCCAAAATCAAATTATCATCTTTTCTACACTGAGCGGCAATAATTCCTTGTCCAGCTGCGGGTAAAATTTCCTCCCTTTCAAAAATTAGACCAATCTTATTTTCTAGGTTTAAGCTTTTCACTCCAGCTGCTGCTAAAATAATTGCATCGAATTTTTTTTCTTCTAGTTTTTTTATTCTTGTATCAATATTTCCTCTTATATTTTCTATATTAATATCTTTATTAATTTTTTTTAATTGAAGTTCTCTTCTTCTTGAACTTGAACCAATGGTAACTTTGCTATTAAGATCACTGAATTTTTTAATTTTATCGCTTACAAGAATATCTCGAGGATCGTTTCTTTTAATATAAGCGCCTATAGTTAAATATTCGTTTTCAATCGACTCCATATCTTTTAAAGCATGAATGGCAATATCAATATTTTTATTAAGTAAATTTTCTTCAATCTCTTTACAAAATAGATTTTTTCCACCAATTTCCGAAATTTTGATATTTTGATGAAGATCTCCAGAAGTTTTTATTATTTTTATCTCAAAATCAATATCTTTGTAGTTTTGAAGTAATAAATTTTTAACTTTTGACACGTAGGCGGAGGATAGCTTACTTCCTCTAGCTCCAATTATAATTTTCTTCATTATTATTATTTATATTTTATAGATGTGTTTTATACTACAATGAATATTTACGCATTTATAATGAAAGAAAAAATTACTTTTTTAGGAATTGAGACTAGCTGCGATGAGACAGCTGCAGCCGTTATTAGAGAAAATGTAAAAGGAACTGCAGACGTTTTATCCAACGTTGTATCAAGTCAAATTGCCGAGCATGAAAAATTTGGTGGAGTTGTACCAGAGTTAGCCGCAAGAGCACATTTAGAAAATATAGAATTTATAATTAATAAATCTTTAATGGATGCAAAAATCAGTTTAAATGATATTGACGGAATAGCTGCTACTGCTGGTCCAGGTTTAATTGTTTGTTTAACTGTTGGGCTTAATATTGGAAAATCTATAGCTGCTTTTTCTAAAAAGCCTTTTATTGGTGTAAATCATTTAGAAGGTCATGCTTTGAGTCCAGGACTAGAAAAAAAAATTGAATTTCCATACCTGCTTCTTTTAATTTCAGGAGGACATACGCAATATTTAATTGTTAAAGATGTAAATCAATACGAACAATTAGGCACAACAATAGATGATGCTGTTGGCGAGGCTTTTGATAAAACTGCAAAGATGTTAGGTCTTGGTTACCCTGGAGGGCCTGTGGTTGAAAAGTTTTCTAAATTAGGTGATAAGAATTATTATAAATTACCCGAACCAATTATAAATAAAGCGGGATGCAATTTGTCATTTGCTGGGTTAAAGACCGCAGTATTAAGAGAGTCTAAAAAAATAAACGGAAATGATATGATGAAATATAATCTTGCTGCATCTTTTCAAAATACAGTTAATAAAATACTTTTTAAAAAAACCAAAGTTGCAATAGAAGCTTTCAAAAATAGAACTAAAAAACAAGAGGTTCAACTCGTAGTAGCCGGAGGAGTGGCTGCTAATCATTCAATAAGAGAAAATTTATCTAATTTGGCTAAAGAGATGAATTTTGAAACCATTTATCCTGATTTAAAGTTTTGTGGAGATAATGCAGCTATGATCGCTTGGACAGGTATCAAAAGATTTAAAAAGAACTTGATTGATAAAATAGATATAACTGCAAAATCTAGATGGCCGCTAGACAGTGCAGCGCCCTATATGAAGGGACCAGGATTAAAATTAGATTAAAAGACTAAATTATGAGTAAAAATTATTGGTTAGTAAAATCTGAGCCTAATGTTTGGTCGATTGAGCAACAAAAAAAAGCTGGCACTAAAGGTGCGACATGGGACGGGGTAAGAAATTATCAAGCAGCTAATAATCTAAAAGCAATGAAGGTTGGCGATCTTTGTTTTTTCTACCACTCCAATATAGGCAAAGAGGTGGTAGGGGTTGTTAGGGTAATAAAAAAAGCTTTTGTTGACAAAACTGATAAAGATAAAAGATTTGTAGCTGTTCAAGTCAGGTTTAAAGAGCAATTTAATTCACCTATTTCACTAGAAACTATTAAAAAAACTAAGGCTATTTCACATTTACCACTTATCAAACAAAGCCGTCTTTCAGTTATGCCTATAGATTATAAAAGCTGGAAAATTATATATAAGATGGGTAAAATCAGATAAATTTAATTGGGGGTTAAGTGGCTAAAAAAAGAAGAAAAAAAATTAGGAGTACTAGAAAAAAGATAAAAAAAGTAAGAAGTTCTAGAAGAAAAAAAACATCAAGAAAAAGACACTCTCAAAAAGCTCTATCGCAATCAAAAGATAGCGATGGCAATACTGTAGTTAAAGTTTCTGATAGCTGGTCAAATCAAGCTTATGTTAATGGGGCTAAATACAAAAAGAAATATAAACTTTCTATTAAAGAAAATGACAAATTTTGGGCTAAAGAAGGAAAAAGAATTTCTTGGATAAAAAAATATTCTAAAATCAAAGATGTAAAATATAGTAAAGACGATGTTAAGATTAAATGGTATTACGATGGTACATTAAATGCTTCAGCTAATTGTATTGATAGACATCTAAAAAAGAATCCAAAGAAAACAGCAATTATCTGGGTTGGAGATGACCCTGCAGACTCTAAAAAAATATCTTATAAAGAATTACATCAAAATGTTTGCAAAGCTGCTAATGGTTTAAAAAGTATTGGTATACAAAAAGGAGATAGAGTTACAATTTATCTAACTATGATACCTGAGCTTGCATACATAATGCTAGCATGTGCAAGAATAGGTGCTGTTCATTCAATTATATTTGGAGGGTTTTCTCCGGACTCTATAGCAACAAGAATTAATGACTGTGAGTCTGAATACTTAATAACTGCAGACGAAGGGGTAAGGGGAGGTAAAATTATTCCACTTAAAAAGATTGCAGACGAAGCTTTGTCTCAATGTCCTGAAGTAAAAAAATGTGTTGTAGTTCAAAGAACTGGAAATCAAGTTAATTGGAATGACGATAGAGATATTTCTTATAAAGAAATGATTTCATCTGTTTCAAATAAATGTGAACCCGAAGAAATGAATGCCGAGGACCCACTATTTATTCTTTACACATCTGGTTCAACTGGCAAACCTAAGGGAGTTCTACATACGACTGGCGGTTATATGGTTTATGCATCTATGACACATCAATATATTTTTGATTATAAAGCTAATGACATTTATTGGTGCACCGCTGACATCGGTTGGGTTACTGGACATAGCTATATTATCTACGGGCCATTATCTAACGGCGCAACTACTATAATGTTTGAGGGAGTTCCTAACTATCCTGACAGTTCACGTTGGTGGCAAATAGTTGATAAATATAAAGTAAATATTTTTTATACCGCTCCAACAGCTATTAGAGCTTTAATGCGAGAGGGAGAAAAACCAGTTAAAAAAACTAGTAGAAAATCATTAAAATTACTAGGTACCGTTGGGGAACCAATTAACCCAGAGGCTTGGATGTGGTACTACAAAACTGTAGGGGACTCTAAGTGTCCTATAGTAGACACTTGGTGGCAAACGGAGACAGGAGGAATACTTATAGCACCACAGCCAGGAGCTATAGACTTAAAACCTGGCTCAGCTACTAAACCCTTTTATGGAATAAAACCAGTTTTGGTTGATCAAGATGGAAAAGTAATTAAGGGTGAGGGGAAAGGAAGATTGTGTATGGCAAGCTCATGGCCAGGACAAATGAGAACTGTTTATGGAGACCACCAAAGGTTCATTGACACATATTTCTCGCAATTTGATGGAAAATATTTTACTGGAGACGGATGCAGAAGAGATAAAGATGGATATTACTGGATTACAGGTAGAGTTGACGATGTAATCATAGTATCAGGTCACAACCTTGGAACTGCTGAAATAGAAAGTGCTTTTGTTGCTCATCCAAAAGTTGCCGAAGCGGCAGTAGTAGGATTCCCGCACAGTATAAAGGGGAATGGTCTATATTGTTATGTAACTTTAAATGTAGGAGAAAAAGCATCTGGAGACTTAGAAAGAGATTTAAAACTTTGGGTAAGAAAACAAATTGGACCTATAGCAACTCCAGATGTAATTCAATTCGCACCTGGTTTACCTAAAACAAGATCTGGTAAAATTATGAGAAGAATTTTAAGAAAAATTGCTGCTAACGAACCAAATAATTTAGGTGACACTACTACTCTAGCTGACCCAAGTGTTGTTGAGTCTTTAATCCAAAATAGACAAAATAAAGGTTAATTAAACTTTAGATTAGTAGTCAGCCTTTTAAATTCTTCCGTAACCAAATTCCACTTCAGTTTTATAGAATTTAAAACTATCTTTTTATCTAATTCTTTTAGTTCATCTGCGATAGGTGACCAATTAAAAAGTGCTAATCCGCTTTCTTTAAATGGTTCTTCTAAATAGTATTTTTTAAAATCAACTGTTTCTGCTCTTTTGTTAAACTCTTCTTTTGCTTTTATGTAGATTTCTTCACTCAAACCATTATTCTTTTCGTTATCAATAATTTCTAAAAATACTTCTTTAAAATTCTTTTTTTGTAAATTCTTTTCTGTAATTAAAAATGAAAAAGTAAAAAATGTACAATCAGCCAAAGCAACCATATAGATATTCCATTTAGCAAGATTAATTGATTTTGAAAATACCTCGTCTTGAACCATTAAGGTAAACTTATGACCCATTCGAGTTTTTAAATATCCATACAATGTTGTTTGAGTTACATGAGCAGACCTTTCTTGTATAAAGTTTTTCAAATCCTTCTCTGAACTAATGCTGCTGAATTTGCTTACAATTTTTTTATAAGGAAACAGGTATTCCTTCGTGGATTTAAGGATATCTATGATATTTCTCAGATTCAATTTCACGTTGTATTTAAAAAACCCTTTGTTTTTCTCACTTGTAGCATTTCATTATTACTTTTGTGAGAGATTTTTTCTCTTTAAATTCAACTCATAATCAGTATGCTCCGCACCAATAACAGTACTTTTTACGTAAAAAGTTAAAGTTAAAGTTAAAAAAAACAGGGGGAAATATGTCAAATAAAGACGCATATTGGAATAAGACCAAAAACCATATGATAGTTACATTGGTTATTTGGGCTTTTTTCTCATTAGTCATATTCATGTTTGGTTCTGAACTAAACACGATGTCTTTTCTTGGGTACCCATTAGCATATTACATGACAGCGCAAGGATCTCTTCTTGCTTTCGTTATAATGTTATTTTGGACTGCCAATAAACAGGAGAAGATTGACGAAGAACATGGATTCTCAGAAAGAGAGGAGGATTAATGTTTAAAGGAAATTTTATCCAAAACCTTCCTAAAATATACGGTACCTACACTGGTGGTTTCGTAGTCTTCATTATTTTAATGGCGATTGCTGAACAAGCAGGAGTGTCGGCTAAAAACATCGGAGTGATGTTTGTGGCTTTCACGGTATTGATTTATGCCTTAATCGGTTATTTATCAAGAACCATTCAAGTAGATGCCTACTATGTTGCTGGAAGACAAGTGCCAACCGTATTTAACGGAATGGCAACTGCAGCTGACTGGATGTCAGGTGCATCATTCGTAGCCTTAGCAGGTGGAGTTTACTATGGTGGTTATACTTATATGGCCTTCTTAGTTGGTTGGACAGGTGGTTATGTGCTTGTAGCAACTTTAATGGCTCCGTATCTAAGGAAGTTTGGATGTTACACAGTTCCTGATTTTATCGGAACACGATACGGTGGTAATCTTGTAAGAGCTTGCTCAGTATTCGTGCTTTTTATAGCATCATTTACTTACGTAACAGCTCAAATTAACGCTACGGGAACAATTGCTTCTAGAGCTCTTGGAATTCCGTTCGAAGCAGGTGTATGGGTTGGATTAATAAGTATCTTAATCTGTTCAATGCTTGGTGGAATGAGAGCCGTAACTTGGACTCAGGTTGCTCAGTACATTGTATTAATCATCGCTTACTTAATACCAGTATTCTGGATAAGTAATAAAGTAGGTGGAGGAGTATTCCCTCACTTAATGCTAGGTGATGAAGTTGCAAGACTTGGTGAACTTGAACAGCAATTTGGACTAGTTAAAAACAGCGCCGCAGATATGAAAGCAGCTGGGGTACCAGGAGGATTGAAATATATCTCTGGAACTCACTCTGGAGTACCTGAAGGCGGAATGGCTGTCTGGAAATACTTATCGTTAGCGATTTGTATGATGGTGGGAACTGCATCGTTACCTCATATCTTAATGAGATACTTTACAACTCCTTCTGTTAGAGCAGCAAGAAAATCAGTAGCTTGGTCGCTATTCTTTATTTTCTTACTTTACTCTTCAGCGCCTATGTTAGCGACATTGTCTAAGTTGGCATTAATGGATCCAAATCTACCAACTGGAATTATCGGAAAATCTATTTCTGAAGTTCAGTCGATAGAGTGGGTACAAAGATGGTCTGAAGTTAAACAAGTATTTATCGCAGACTTTAATGGTGACGGTATACTTCAGTTGAACGAGTGGTTCATGAGAGGTGACGTTGTAGTATTAGCTACTCCAGAAGTAGCAGGACTACCGTTTGTAATCTCTGGACTAGTGTTTGCTGGTGGTATGGCTGCTGCCATGTCAACTGCTGATGGTCTTGTACTTGCGATATCAAATGCTTTATCTCATGATATTTACTACAAAATCATAGATCCAAAAGCTGATACGCAAAAAAGACTTTTAGTTGCTCGTGTACTTCTAGTAATAATCGGAGCTGCAGGTGCTTACATAGCCTCGTTTAGGCTAACAAGTATCTTAGGATCGGTTGCTTGGGCATTCGACTTTGCAATGTCAGGTCTATTCTTCCCACTTGTACTTGGTGTATGGTGGAAGAGAGCTACTAGACAAGGTGCAATCGCCGGAATCATGGCTGGAATACTTTCTGGATTAACATACTTGTTATGGGTATATCCAAAGTTTTCTGTACCAATTTTCGGTGGTGTAAACACTCCGTTCTTAGGTATTGACCACTTAAGATTCGGAATGATCGGAGCACCAATATGTTTAGTTGTAATGATCGTAGTCAGTTTAATGACTAAAGAGCCAGATGCAGCTACTCAGAAAATGGTAGATGATACTAGAATACCTACAGGTAAAGCTATCTTAGGTAAACAACACTAGTTAATAAAATCATAAAAATTAAAAGGGGCGATTTTTTCGCCCCTTTTTTTTTGTCTGAATAATGATATTGTCTGATCATGGTTCCGACTTGGGCAATAATTTTAGATTACATAATGGGAATGATAATGTGGACTTTAATTGGTCGCGCATTTATGAATATATTTCAAAGAGAGGACTCAACTTTTTTCTTTATGAGAGTTTTCGTAAAATACACTAATCCAATAATAAAACTTTTTAAACCGATAACTCCAAGTTTTTTATTTGGTGGATTTATAGCTTTATATGTTGCCTGGTTTTTCTATTTATTCAGATTTTACGCAATGCCCTACTTATTGGGTTATGATGTGTGGGGTATGTTAGCTTTTCCATTAGAAAGTGATTTCTCAAGACAACTTTATCAACTTTTTAATTAGTATTTATTTTTTTGACATATTTGTCGATTAAAATATAAATAAATACATGAGTAATCCTATTAAAATATCTCCATCGATCTTATCTGCTGATTTTAGCAAATTAGGAGAAGAAGTTATCGCATTAGAAAAAGCTGGTGCAGATTACATACATATTGATGTAATGGATGGACACTTTGTTCCTAACTTAACAATAGGGCCAGAGGTGATTAAAAAGTTGAGACCGCTTACAAAAAAAACTTTTGATGTCCATTTAATGATTTCACCAGTAGATAATTTTATAAAAGATTTTTCAAACGCAGGAGCAGATATAATTACTTTTCATCCAGAAGCAACGCCAAATATATCAAATACAATTGGTCTTATCAGAAATGAAAAAAAAAAAGTTGGAATATCGTTAAAGCCAAAGTCGAAAATTGATTTAATAGAGAAACATATTGATCAAGTAGATCTAATTTTGATCATGAGTGTTGAGCCAGGTTTCGGTGGGCAAAAATTTATGCCAGAAGTTTTAGAGAAGATGACAAAAATAAAAAAGATTATAGATGAGAAGAATTTAAAAACTGAAATAGAAATAGACGGTGGAATTAATTTTGAAAACTGCAGTAAAGCAAAAAAAGCCGGGGCTAATATCTTAGTATCTGGCTCAACAATTTTTAACGAAAATCAAGGTGACTTAAAAAAAAATATTGGAATTCTAAGAACAAATTAATAGATGTTAATTATAAAGAGTATCTATTTTAATCTTTTAGCAATTCAAATAAGTTTAATTAAACTTATCAAAAAGATTTATTTTGCGACAAATTTTTATAATAAGTCTTTAATTTCAAAAACACCTCAACAGTTCTACTTTCATCCAAACCCTTTTTTACTAGCCACTATTACAAATTATAAAAAATTTTCATTCAAGATTGGTGAAATTGATCCTAATATATTTTGGGTAAAGCAAAAAAGTAAAAAGGAACAACAAGATCGTCATAACTTTTTTTGGTTAAATTTAATTGATAGAAAGAACGATGGAAAATCGATTCAAAAGATAATCAACATTTGGATGATGAAAAATGAAAAATATAAAATTAATATTTGGGAAAGCTCACTTGTAAGCAAGAGAATTATTAGTTGGATACTTAATGTAGACATTATTTTGAATAATGGATTATTTGAATTTAAAAGAAGATTTCTCACAAGTATAATTTCTCAAGCAAATCATTTAAAAAAAAATATTAAATTTGAGAATAATTATTCAAAAAGAGTAGAAATTTTAACAGCTTTATTATTAACAGGGTTGGTTTTTAAAGAATATGAAGAAAATTACGATATAGCAATAAAGGAATTAGAAAAACTTGTTAAAGTTTTTTTTGACGAAGATGGTTTTCCTTTATCTAGAAATCCCAACGATTTAGTCTTTTTTTCAAAATACTTTATTCTTTGTCAACAATGCATAAAGGATGCTCAAAAATATTTACCTGAGTTTTTAGAAACTATAATTAAAAAGAATTTAATATGTCTAAAGAATATTTTAACACCAAAAGAACAAATGCCACTTTTTAATGGAGGAGTAGAAGAAGATTTAAAAAGATTTTACAAACACTTTGAAGATCTTGAAATCGATAAGAAAGATAAAAAAAATGTTATAGGTGGAATACAAATTCTAAAATATAAAAATAATCAAATTTTTTTTGACGTAGGTGAGCCACCAAACAAAAGTTTTTCTAAAAGTTACCAATCAGGTCCATTATCGTTTGAATTTCATATTGATGGAAATAAGATAATTACTAATTGTGGATTTGGTTACAATATTTCACCTAAAGCAGAATTACTAAGCAGATTAACTTCGGCTCAGTCAACATTGACACTTAATGATACATCGGTGACCAAGTTTGAAAGAAGTAAATTCATTAATAAAATTTTTGGTAATTCAATCAAAAACTCATTTAAAATTTCAAAACATTCATTTGATGAAAATAAAGATAAAATAGAATCAGAAGCCATTCATAATGGATACGAAAAAGAATTTGGTTGCCTTTATAAAAGAAAGATACTAATTGAAAAAACAAAGAACAATTTGAAAGGATTTGACGAAATAATTAGAAATAAAGATAATAAAACTGTAAGCTATTGTTTAAGGTTTCATCTTTACCCAGGTCTTACTGCAGTCAAAACAATAAGTGGAAACAGTGTTTTAATACAATTAGCAAAAAACAAATCTTTGATTTTCACTATAAAAGATGAAAAAATTTTTTTAGAGAAGAGCATATTTTTGGGTAGCAACAAGATATTAAATAACACTTGTGTGACAGTTTCTGGTAATTTAATTAATAAGAGTAAAGTTATTCAATGGGAAATTAAGAAAAATATCTAAATATGAAACAAAAAATAAAAAATGCATTGATTTCTGTATCAGATAAATCTGATTTAAAAAAGATTATTCAAGTTTTAAAAAAATATAAAATAAATATCATCAGCTCTGGAGGAACTTCAAAATTTATAAAAAAATTTGGAGTTAAATGCAGAGACGTTTCAGAATTTACTCAATTTAAGGAAATGTTGGATGGGAGGGTAAAAACTTTAAATCCTAAAATACATGCAGGAATACTTTTCGATAGACTAAAGAAAAGACACAGGCGAGAAATTACCAGAAATAAATTTGAACCAATTGATTTAGTCATTGTGAATTTTTACCCTTTTAAAGAAACTTTAAGAAAAACAAAAGATAGTAATAAGATAATTGAAAATATTGATATTGGCGGACCCACTATGGTTAGAGCAGCTGCAAAAAATTTTCACAGTGTCACAATAATTACAGATAAGTTTGATTATCAAGAACTAGCTAATCAATTAAAAGTCAATAAAGGGAAAACAGATCTTTCTTTTAGAGAAAGAATGGCGAGAAAAGCATTTAATTTTACTGCCCATTACGACTCTATTATTTCTGAATGGTTTAATCAGAAATTAAATATAAAGTTTCCTGAAACAAAAGTTTTTTCTGGAACAAGGCTAGAAAAATTAAGGTACGGAGAAAACCCTCATCAAAAAAGCTCCTTGTATATAAGTGACTTAACAAGTGATGATTTGGGGTTAGTAAAAATTAGCGGGAAAGAGTTAAGTTATAATAATTACAATGATATTTTTGCTGGTTTAGAAATATTGTCATCTGAAAAAAAAATTCCAACAACTGTTATAATTAAACATGCAAACCCCTGCGGCGTAGCGACTAATAAATCTCCTCTACAATCATTTAAAAATTCTCAGTCTAGCGATCCAATTAGTGCCTTTGGCGGTATTGTAGCATGTAATTATAAAATTAACTTAAGTATTGCTAAAGAAATAAGTAAAACTTTTTTTGAAGTAATACTAGCTAAAGGATTCGATAATGTTGCTTTAAGATTTTTAAAAAAAAAGAAAAATATGAGAATTATAGATATATCAAAATTTAAATATAATAATAATCTTAGTGTAAAATTATTTGATAACTCATTTTTACTGCAAGATAAAGATGAGGAAGTTTTTAATAGAAAAAAAATAAAGTTTGTAACAAAATTAAAACCAAATCGCAAAGAGCTTCAAGAAATAGAATTTGCATTTAAAATTTGTAAATTTGTAAAATCAAACGCAATAGTTATTACTAAGGACAAAGCTACAATTGGTATTGGTGCGGGACAACAAAACCGACTTGATAGCTGTAAAATCGCCTCTCAAAAAGCGAGGCAATTTCAACCAAATAAGTTAGTAAACTCGGTTGCTGCATCAGACGCATTTTTCCCGTTCGCCGATGGTTTAAAAACTTTAATAAATGCTGGTGTAAAAATTATAGTACAGCCTGGAGGTTCAATTAGAGACAAAGAAGTAATTGAAGCTGCTAATAATTCAAAGATTAAAATGATTTTTACTGGTATTAGACATTTTAACCATTAACTTTGCAACTTATCTATTTTAGCCGCCAGAACAAAGTCACTCTCCGCAAGACCATCTATAGCATGTGTTGAAATTTTAATCTTAGCATAGCCCCAACCAAAATTAATATCGGGGTGATGCCCTTCTGTTTCTGCAATTTTTCCAACTTCAATTATAAATTTTTCACTTTCTATAAAATTTTTAAATTTAAAATCTTTCTCTATGTAATAATTGTTCTTATCATTTTTTAAAACGTTCCAACCATCTACCTTTTTTAGATACTTATGAATTTCTGATAAATCAAAAGCAGGTATACCACCCTCACAAGGAACACACTTTTTATTTGCTAAATCAGTCATTTTTTATCTTAATGGAGCGGGCAAAGGGACTTGAACCCTCGACCTTCTCGTTGGCAACGAGACGCTCTACCACTGAGCTATACCCGCAAAAAAATAAGTATAATATAATAATTTGAATTAGGTCAACCTTAATAAAATGACGCTATGACTAATTTAAAAATTCTATTATAATCATTTTCATGAATTCTTTTCCAGAACAAATACCAATTTTTCCTTTAAGTGGGGTAATTTATTTTCCAAAAACAAATCTGCCATTAAATATTTTTGAACAACGTTATCTTGATTTAGTCAATGACTCTTTTCGAAAAGACAAGTTTATGGGTATGATACAGAGCAAGAAGAAAGATGAAGAAGTTTATAAAGTTGGTTGTCTAGGAAAAATAAGTGACTTTCAAAAAAGTAGTGACGGAAGAATTTTGATAAATCTTACAGGAATTACAAGATTTGAAATACTTGAGGAAAAAGAAAATAAAAAATTATATCGTGAATTTAAAGTTGAATATAAAAAATTTACCTCTGATCTTACGTCTGCACTAGAGGATGTTGATACAGTAGATTTAATGAAAAAAATTAAAGTTTTTTTTCAAAAAAACGGTCTTTTATTAAATTGGAAAGAACTTGAAAAATTAGACAAAATACAAAAAATTAATACTTTAGCAATGATATCTCCAGTTACTAACGAAGAAAAACAGAAACTTTTAGAATCTGTCTCATTAAAAGAAAAAGCAAAAACACTTGAAGATATAATTAATTTTTATCTACATGAAGTAAACTTTAAAAGTAGGACAATACAATAAAATTGTAAAATTAGTTAGAAGACT
Source organism: Candidatus Pelagibacter sp. (assembly GCA_028408795.1). Next base: position 25,242 of record JAOOLP010000001.1, on the reverse strand, counting down.
TATTCATCGAGTCAAAAAAGTCAGCGTTATTTTTTGTATTTTTAAGTTTTGAAATTAAAAATTCAATACCATCCATTGTTCCCATAGGGCTTATAATTCTTCTTAAAACATTCATCTTTGATAAATCATCTTTCTCGAAAAGCAGTTCTTCCCTTCTTGTTCCTGATCTTGTGATATCAAGTGCTGGGTAAATTCTTTTGTCTGCAACTTTTCTATCCAAAATTAGTTCTGAGTTTCCTGTTCCTTTAAATTCTTCAAATATAACTTCGTCCATTCTACTTCCGGTATCTATTAATGCAGTTGAAATAATAGTTAATGATCCTCCCTCTTCGACATTTCTTGCAGCTCCAAAAAATCTTTTAGGTCTTTGAAGTGCGTTGGCATCTACTCCACCAGTTAAAACTTTACCAGAACTTGGTATTACTGCATTATAAGCTCTTCCTAGTCTTGTTATTGAGTCTAATAAAATTACTACATCTTTCTTATGCTCAACTAATCTTTTAGCTTTTTCGATAACCATTTCAGCTACTGCAACGTGTCTAGAAGCTGGTTCATCAAAAGTGGAAGCAACCACCTCTCCTTTTACTGATCTTTGCATATCTGTTACCTCCTCTGGCCTTTCATCTATTAATAAGACCATCAAGTAACATTCCGGATGATTTGCAGTAATCGACTGAGCGATATTTTGTAGAATAATTGTTTTTCCTGCTCTAGGTGGAGATACAATCAATGATCTCTGTCCTTTTCCAATAGGGCTAACGAGATCTATTAATCTAGCAGTATTGTCGGGTTTTTTTTCTATCTTTGAAGTCTCTACCTCTAATTTAATTCTTTCGTTAGGATATAAAGGAGTTAAATTATCAAATGCAATTTTATTTTTAACCTTATCTGGATCATCAAAATTTATCTTATTCACTTTAAGTAACGCGAAATATCTTTCTGCATCTTTAGGCCCTCTAATCTCTCCTTCAACAGAGTCTCCGGTTCTTAACCCAAATCTTCTAATCTGACTTGGACTAACATAAATATCATCTGGTCCTGGTAAATAATTAGACTCGATCGCTCTTAAAAAGCCAAATCCGTCTTGCAATACTTCTAGAACACCGGTAGCTGTTATTTGCTCATTTTTTTCCGCAAGTTTTTTTAATATTGCAAATAAAATTTCTTGTTTACGTAACGTGCTAGGATTTTCAATACCAAGCTTTTCGGCTTCATTGATAAGCTCTGCAGGGTTTTTTTGCTTTAGTTCTTGTAAGTTCATGAGATTTTAAGACTTGTAGGTAAGTAATATCAATATAAGTATTTTTGTTAAGATTTCAAGCCTATTAAAGAGGCTTAAAAACAACAACAAAAACAATAACAATTAGCAATATTGTTGGTACTTCATTAATTATTCTGAAAAATTTTGAGGATTTATTATTGTTATTTACAGCGAACATTCTTAAATGTTTGCCTAAATAAAAATGATAATGGGTAAGTAATAAAATAGCAGCTGTTTTAATTTGCATCCATAACTCCGAAAATATAGAAAAGCCCAAAGAGTGAATAAGCAACACACCGAACACCCAAGACAAAATCATTGCAGGCATCATAATGTAATTGTATAGCTTTCTTTCCATAGTTTTAAAAGTTTCTGATTGAGAATGTTCTTTGGTTTCTGAATGGTAAACAAAAATTCTTGGCAAATATAGCAATCCTGCCATCCATGATATTACAGAAATTAAATGTAAAGATTTATATAGTAAATAAAAATTCATTATTAATCAGAATAAATGTCTCTCTATTAAAAATTTAATTAATTCAATATGTTCTTTCCTATCATTAAGGCAAGGGATCAAATCAAAGTTTTTCCCTCCGTTTTTTATAAAACTTTCTTTCCCTTGAATATTAATTTCTTCTAAGGTTTCCACGCAATCCGAAGCAAACCCGGGACAAATTACTAGAACATTTTTTTTTCCCTTAGATGGTAACTCATCTAAAGTTTTATCAGTGTAAGGTTTCAACCATTCTTGTGGTCCAAATCTTGACTGAAAAGTTGTAAGAATTTCTATATCCGCATACTTTTCTTTAACAAGTCTGCTAGTTTTCTGACAGTAACATTGATATGGATCACCTTTATCAAAGTACGACTTTGGTATCCCATGATAAGAAGCCACTATTAGATCTGGCTTCCATTGGATGGATTTTACTTTTTCTTTTATGCTTTTTACCAAAGCATTAATATATAGCTCTTCACTTTCATAATGAGGAACTATTTGAAGACTAGGCTGCCATCTCATTTTCATTAGTGATCTGTAAACCTCATCGCATACAGTCGCTGTAGTTGGGGCAGCGTACTGGGGGTATAAGGGGAGAATAATTATTCTCTCGCATCCTTTTTCTTTTAAATAGTTTAATTTACTTTTAATGCTTGGGTTCCCATATCTCATAGCAAAATCAATTATTATATTTTCCCCTTTTAAAATTTCTTTTAATTTTAAAGTCTGAGATTTTGTATAATAAAGAAGAGGTGAAATATTTTCTTTTTTAAACCAAATTTTTTTATAAGCTTCAGCGGTTTTTGAAGGTCTAAAAGTTAAAATGAATAAATTTAATATAACCTGCCAAATTAGTGGATTAACTTCTATAACTCTTCTATCAGAAAGAAACTCCTTTAAATATTTTCTTATATCTAACCAACTTGTAGAATCAGGTGTACCCAAGTTAATTAGTAAAATTCCCGTTTTTCCAAAACTTATTTCTGGATGTTCTTTGCTTTTAATCATTTATATTTTCTTGTAAACTCAATTAATTTCCCTAACTTATCAGGATCTGTTTCTGGAACTAAACCGTGTCCAAGATTAAAAATATATGGAACATCTCTAAAAATGTCCAAATACTTTTTAGCCTCATCATAGATCTCATTATCTGTTTTTAGTAAAGTTTTAGGATTCATGCCACCTTGTAAAGTAACGTTTTTTAAATTTTCTCGCGCCCACATTGGATCAATTTCATAATCTATATTTAGAACATCAGGCTTAACTTCTTTGTTAAAATTTAGATACTCACTTTTAATGCCTCTAGGAAAACAAATGACTGGAATTTTGTTATTTTTACAAAAATTAACTATTTCATAGTTAGGATGAATACAAAAATTTTGAAGATCATCTTTCTCTAGTAAACCAGCCCAGGAATCGAAAATTTGAACAACATCTGATCCAGAATCTATTTGATTTTTTATATGTAAACATAGATATTTATTTAAGTTTTCTATAATAATTTTTATTCTCTTTTTGTCTTTTAATAAATTTTTTATATTTTCCCGTTTGTCTTTTCTAAGCATATAAGTAATTAAAGTCCACGGGGCTCCAACAAAGGAAATTAAAGATTTATCTTTATTTAAATTTTTTTTAACTTTTTTAATTGCTTGATAGATAGGATCCATTTTTTTTGTAAAATCATCTGGATTATTTTTGAAAAATTTATCTAAATCAAAAGTTTCTAATACAGGACCTTCATTTTTAATAAATTTAACATCCTGACCTAATGCATAAGGAACTAAAAGTATATCTGAAAATATTATAGCTGCGTCCAGGTTATAACGTTTAATTGGTTGAAGAGTTATTTCAGAGCTTAAATCACTATTTAAACATAATTTAATAAAATCTTTTTTTAAAGATCGAATTTTTCTAAACTCAGGTAAATATCTACCTGCTTGTCTCATAAACCATATAGGCTTAATGTCAATTCTCTTTTCTAATATTACTTTTCTTAATACATCCATTTATAATTTATGTTTTTTAAGTATAGATTATCTTGTAGGTCTTGTTAGTTCTTAATATAACTTTTTATACATATTTTATACAATCAGTTTTTAAGAAAACTATTAAATTAGTGTTAATTTTTAATGTTTTATTAAAACTATAAACAATAGTAGTATGAAAATATTAACATCTAACAAAATGTGAAAAAACTGTTAATTATTGTTATTCTTTTTTTTAATTTTTAAAAAAAAATGAATAAAACAGATTTATTATATAATTACTAACAAAGATATGAACGAAAAATACAATGTATATCTTGTGTCTGACTCGACTGGTGAAACCCTAGATAGAATTTTTTTATCCTTAAAATCCCAATTTACAAACTTTGAATATGAAAAAAAAGAGTTTGCTTTTGTGAGAACAGAATTACAAATTGATAAAATTATTAAAGAGTGCTCTAGTCTAAAAAATGCAATAATTTTATATACAATTGTAGAAACCAAGTTAGCTAAATATATTTCAAATATAAGTGAGAAAAATAATGTTCCATGTTTCGGAATTTTAGGTAATTTGATACTAAATTTTTCTAAGTTATTGAATCAAAAGGCAATTCACAAACCTAGTGCGCAACATGTTTTGGATGATGATTATTATAAAAGAATTGAAGCTATACAGTTCACAATGACTCATGATGATGGAAAAAAATTAGATGATGTTAGTAAAGCAGATATAATTTTACTTGGTGTTAGTCGTACAAGTAAGACCCCTACTTCAATTTATTTAGCAAATAGAGGTTATAAAACAGTAAATATTCCTTTAGTTTTAGATCAAAAAATTCCAAAAGATTTAACTAACTCAACTAATAAAGTTTGTGTAGTAGGTCTGGTTGCTGACCCTGAAAGATTGGCTGATATCAGGCGAAATAGAGTAGCAATAATGAAGGAGACAGACATTAAAGAATATACAAATATAGATTTCATTAGAGATGAAGTAAATAGATCAAAAAAATTGTTTAATAAATATAAGTGGCCAATTATAGATGTAAGCAGAAAATCAGTTGAGGAAACAGCAGCATCAATTCTTAAAATTTTTGAAATTAATAAAAATAAATGAGGATAGTTTTAGCGTCAAAAAGCGGGGTAAGAAAAAAAATATTAGACAAATACAAAATTAGTTCTGATGTTAAAGTATCAAACGTAGATGAAGATCAAATTAAAGAATCATTATTAAAACAGCAAGCTACACCCCTGATTATATCTAAAAATCTAGCTGAAATAAAATCTATCAAAGTAAGCAATCAAAATCCTAATAGGTTGGTTTTAGGTGCGGATAGTGTTATTTCATTAAATAATAAGTTGATAAATAAACCCAAGTCCAGATCGGAAGCATTAGATATCTTAAAAGAGCTGAATAATTCAAAACATTTTTTAATTAGCTCTGTTTGTATCTCTAAAAATGGAGCAATGATCTGGAATTATTCCGATCAATCTGAGTTAAAGATGAAAAACTTATCAGAAAAAGAATTAACAGATTATTTAAATAAAATAGAAACAGAAACTCTATTAAGTTACGGGGTTTACCAGATAGAGGCTGATGGTTTGAGTCTTTTTGAGTATATAAAAGGTAATCGTGATTCAATAATGGGTTTGCCTATAAAACAAATAATAGATTATATTGAAAATTATAAAGCATGAATAAAAAAATTTTTGGAATTGTAGGAAATCCTGTAGATCACTCTTTGTCCCCAATTTTACACAAATATTGGTTTAAAAAATATAACATTAACGCTACTTATGAATTGTTTCAAATTGATGAAAAAAACCTCAAGAGCATTGCAGATAAAATTAGAAATAAAGAAATAGTCGGGGTAAATGTTACCTTGCCATTTAAACAAAAAATTATTCCTTTCCTTGATAATTTAATTAATGATGCTAAATCTACTAATTCTGTTAATACGATCTTACTCGATGATTCTGGTGCTTTAGTAGGAGAAAACTCAGATGTTTTTGGCTTGCAAGCAGCCTACTTAAAAGAAATTCCGGATGCTCAAAATAAAAAAGCTTTAGTAATTGGTTCTGGAGGTGTAGCTCCATCGGTTATTTTATCATTACAAAAATCTAAAATTCACAACATTTCAATAATAAATAGAACATATGAAAAATCTTTATTTTTAAAAAAAAAATTTAATTTTTTAAATGTCTTAGAATGGAAACTCTTACAAACTGAAATAGCAAAGTTTGATGTTATTGTTAATGCGACTAGTTTAGGTCTTAAAAATAGTAAAGATTTTGAGTTTGAATTTGAGAACGTTAAAAATAACTTAGTTTTCATAGACACCATTTATAATCCATTAGAAACTAAAACAGTGAAGTTTTTAAAAGAAAAAAAAATAAAAACATTTAATGGTTTGGATATGTTCATTTACCAAGGACAAAAATCGTTCTATTTATGGAATAAGATTAATCCAGAAATAGATCAGGAACTTATTAATCTACTTATTTCTAAATTGTAATGAAAAAAATTGGAATTACAGGTTCTTTAGCATCTGGTAAAACTACAGCCAGTAAAATTTTGTCTAATAAAGCTGGGCCTCTTTTTAATGCTGATAATGTAGTTAGAAATATTTACACAAATTCTAAGTTTAAAAGAAAAATCATCAAGCTTTTAAATATTTCAAGAAAAAAAAATTTGAAAAACGAAGTCAAAAAAAAAATATTAAAAAGTAAAGATAATTTAAAAAAATTAGAAAAAGTGATTCATCCAATAGTTAGAAAAGAAATGTTTGCTTTTATCAAAAAAAATAAAAGCAAGAAAATGGTATTTCTTGAAATTCCATTATTAATTGAAAGTAAATTAACCAAGTATTTCGATATAATAATTTTTATAAAATCAAAAAAAAGTGTTAGATCAAAAAGATATGTTTCTAAGTATAAAAAAAGTTTAAAGTTATTCAATTTACTTGATAAAAAACAAATTAAAGACAGTAAGAAAATGAAATTTTGTGATCATGTAGTTATTAACAATAATTCATTATCTGATTTAAAAAAAAAACTATTTAATATATTAGAGATATATGAATGAAATCTTTCTGGACACAGAAACAACGGGTTTATCCTTTAAAGATGGTCATAAAATTGTAGAGATAGCTTGTATAGAAACAAAAGATTTAATACCTACAAATAAAGTTTTTCATAAACTTATTAATCCTCAGAGAGATGTTCCAGAAGAAGCTTTTAATGTACATGGTTTTTCAAGAGAATTCTTAGATAATAAACAAGTTTTTAGTGAAATTGCTGATGATTTTTTAGAATTTATTGAGGGAAAAAGATTGATAATTCATAATGCAAATTTCGATTTAAGTTTTTTAAATGGTGAGCTCGAGTGTATAAAGAAACAAAAAATTAATAAAGACCTTGTGATTGACTCTTTAGAAATATCAAGAAATAAATTTCCAGGTTTATCAAATTCTCTCGATTCTCTCTGTAAAAGATTTAGTATCGATTTATCGAAAAGGACTAAGCATAATGCATTACTTGATTGTGAATTACTTAGAGAAGTTTATATTAATCTTCTCGATGCTAAAGAACCAAAATTTAATTTATCTGCATCTGTTCAAACTTTATCTGAAAGAAAAGATAAAAATTTTAATTATAGTAAAAATATCTATAAAATATCTGACGCTGAAATAGAAAATCATAAAAAATATTTAAAATCTGAAATCAAAAAAAATTTTTACTGATTTTTTCTTATTTTATAAAGATTTTCAAAATTTACAGTTTCGTTGATTTTTATCTCTTTAAACCCGGAGTTTTCAAATAGAAATAAAAATATTTTTCTTATTTCTGGATAAATTGTAGAAGGGACTTTAATCAAAATTATTTTTTCGAGTTCTTGTTTATCAATATTTTGGTTCGATACTTCTATGATAGTTGATAATACAATTTTAGCATTTAATTTTTCAGAATTTTTTTTATCAGTTATCAAACTTAGTGAGGTTTCCACCTCTACTACTCTTTCTTTAATTTGATTGCTTTTAATATCGATATTTATTTTATAATCAGTAATTTCTTTTGATAATGAAGAATATATTTGAGGACTAGGAATTTCAAAGTCTAAATTTTTAATATATTTCCCAATAATTTTATAATTCATCTTTTTCTTTCTCAACTATTTCACCGTCTAAAGTTTTGTTGATATTTCCTTTTTCTGAATGGTTATTTATCTTAAAAAAATATTTAATTAAAATTTTCCTTGTAAAAGGAATTAATAATAAAAATCCTAAAGCATCAGTGAAAAAACCTGGTATAATAAGAAAAACTGCGGCCATTGCTATTGATGCGCCAGAAAGCATCTCAAATAAAGGTAGTTGATTTTGATAAGATCTTATAATTCCTGATCTTAAAGTTTTTAGCCCCTCAAGTTTTGCAAAATATATACCAATTACAGCGGTTAAAAAAATAAGCAATAAAGTGTTTAAAGCACCAATTATACCCCCTATCTTTATCATAAAAAAAACCTCGAGAGCAGGTATCCCAATAAATGCTAATAAAAGTGGGTTCATTTGTCTGATACAAAATTATATTATTAATGTATATTTATCAAATAATGAGTAACAGTTTTGGATACATAGACATTATTTTATTAGGAATGATAGCTGGTTTTATAATCCTTAGGCTAAGAAATATCTTAGGAAGAAAAACAGGTCATGAAACTAAAATTTATCCCAGTTTTGCGGAAAAAAAATTTAACGTTCCTAATACTAATATAAAAAATTTTAAACAAGATCTTGAAGTCTTAGAAGGCCAAGAAAAGAAAGATTTTCTCAAAGGAGCAGAGATTGCATATGAAACAATTTTAACTTCTTTTGCTAAAGGAGATAACGAAAAATTGAAATCTCTACTAACACCAGATATGGCTACAAATTTTAAACATGCGATAGATGTAAGAAACAAAGCAAATATTAAATCCGAGTTTACATTTATAGGAATTAAAGAGTCGAGTGTTGAAAAATATGAAAAGATAAAAAATGAACTATTTGCTTCTGTAAAATTTGTTTCTGAAGTTATCTCAGTAAAAAAGGATAAAGATAATAAAATTATTGAGGGTAATCCTGATAAAATTAAACAAGTTGTAGACTATTGGAAATTTACAAGAAATGTTTTAAAAAAAGGGCCAAACTGGTACTTATCTGAAATTGTCACTAAGTGATCAAAAAAAAAAGTTTATCTAAAAAAGATTTAGAAACTTGGAACAAATATATAAAAAATCCTACAGACTTAGTTGATAAAGATAATATTAATAAAAAAAAAGAGTCCAAATCTCATAGATTTCGTTATGATCTTCATGGTTTTTCTCTTCTTGATGCCAATAAAAAAGTAGAAGAACTTATAATCTTTTGTGTTAATAAAAATTATAAAGAAATTTTATTAATTACTGGTAAAGGCATTCATTCAAAAACAGATAATGATGTTTACGCTTCTAAAGATTTAAGTAAACTGAAACACTCAGTGCCTGACTATTTGAAAACTAATACGGATTTATCAAAGTATGTATCGTCAATATCGAGTGCGAGTAATTTAGATGGCGGAGAGGGTGCGATAATAATCAAATTAAAAAAATTATAGAATAAATTTCGAAAGGTCTGTGTCTTTAACTAGATTTCCTAAATTTTTATTAACATATTCTCTATTAATTGTAATTGTTTCACCCGCTTTGTCGGTTGCGTTAAAACTTATATCGTCTAAAACTTTTTCTATAATAGTGTGAAGTCTTCTTGCCCCTATGTTTTCAACAGAAGAATTTACTTCTGCAGAAATCTTAGCTAACATGTCTATACCATCATCAGTAAATACAAGTTCAACATTTTCTGTCTTTAATAACTCTCTATATTGCTTAATTAAACTGTTATCAGGTTCTTTTAAAATTCTTTTAAAATCATCTTCGTTTAATGCACTAAGCTCGACTCTTATTGGTAGCCTACCTTGTAACTCTGGAAGAAGGTCTGATGGTTTTGCAAGCTGGAAAGCTCCAGATGCTATAAAAAGAATATGGTCAGTTTTGATTGGACCATGCTTAGTGCTTACAGTCGTACCTTCAATTAAAGGGAGCAAGTCTCTTTGAACTCCTTCTCTTGATACATCACCTCCTACTCGGTCACTCCTAGCCGAGACTTTATCTATTTCATCTAAAAAAACTATCCCATTTTCCTCTGTAGCTTTTTTTGCTTCTTTAATAATCTTGTCTTCCTCGATCATTTTATCTGACTCTTGAGCCACTAAAATATCGTGAGACTCTTTAACAGTCATTTTCTTCTTTTTACCTTTTTTATTTCCCATAGATTTTCCAAGTATATCACCTAGATTTACCATACCTACGTTTCCTCCAGGCATTCCAGGAATCTCAAAACTTTGTAATCCTGACGTTTTATCTTGGACTTCGATTTCAATTTCGTTATCATCTAAATCACCGCTTCGTAGCCTTTTTCTAAAACTTTCTTTTGTAGCTACGCTTGCTTTGTTTCCAACCAAAGCATCTAATACTTTGTCTTCCGCTTTTAATTCGGCCTTAGCTTTAACTTCTTTTCTTCTTTTTTCTCTTTCCATTGCAATTGCAATTTCAATCAGGTCTCTAACTATTTGTTCAACATCTCTACCCACGTAGCCAACTTCAGTAAATCTGGTAGCTTCAACTTTGATAAATGGAGCCTCAGCTAATTTAGAAAGTCTTCTAGAAATTTCAGTTTTACCTACACCAGTTGGTCCAATCATTAAAATATTTTTTGGTAAAACTTCATCTCGCATTTCTTCTGAAAGCGCTTGTCTTCTCCATCTATTTCTTAATGCAACTGCAACTGCTTTTTTAGCTTCCTTTTGTCCGATTACATATCTATCAAGTTCTGAAACTATTTCTCTCGGTGATAAAGCGCTGACTTTAGAGTTTTCCTTAGTTTTGCTTTTCACAAGATTTAAATTTGTTACTTTATTAGATTTTACCATTTTATACTTTCTCAACTGTTACGTTATTATTTGTAAAAACACATATATCAGAAGCAACTTTGATAGATTTTCTCGCTATATCCTCAGCTTTCAAATCTGTCTCAATTAAAACTTTTGCTGCAGCTAAAGCATAATTTCCTCCTGAACCTATTCCAATAATTCCATCCTCTGGTTCCAAGACATCACCTGTACCTGAAATTATAAAACTATGCTTTTTGTCAGCTACTGCCATTAGTGCCTCTAATCTTCTTAAAAATTTATCACTTCTCCAATCTTTGGCTAATTCAACCGCCGCTCTCTGTAAATTTCCTGCATGTTTTTCTAATTTTGCTTCTAGCCTCTCAAATAAAGTTAACGCATCAGCTGTAGACCCAGCAAACCCTGCAATTACACCTCTACTATCAATTTTTCTAACTTTTTTTGCTTTACTTTTTAAAACTGTATTACCTAGACTGACTTGCCCGTCTCCAGCTACTACAGTTTCACCGTTTTTTCTAAGCAATACAATCGTGGTACCATGCCATTTTTCAGCTGTATTCATGTTATTATATGTGGAGATTAATTTTAGATCTTCAATAGTGATTTATTGATAAAATGACCATTTAAATATATATCAAAGATAATTCAGCTTAGTTTATGAAAAGAAAAGCAAAAATTACTAGAAAAACAAAAGAAACCAGTATTTCTGTCGCGGTCAATTTAGACGGGAAAGGAAAGTATAAGATTAAAACTGGGATAGGTTTTTTGGATCATATGTTAGAGCAGCTATCGAAGCACTCTCTCATAGATCTAGAGGTTCAAGCTAAAGGTGATACTCATATTGATTTACATCATACGACTGAAGATACAGGAATAGCTATTGGTGAAGCTATAAAAAAAGCTGCGGGTAATCGAAAAGGAATTACAAGATATGCTTCAACAATGATACCAATGGATGAAACTTTAAGTCGGGTATCTATTGATGTATCAAATCGACCTTATTTAATTTGGAAAGTTGACCTAGCAGTCGAAAAATTAGGAGAAATGGATACCGAACTTTTTAAAGAATGGTTCCAAGCATTTTCGCAATCTGCTGGAGTAACTTTGCATGTTGAGAATATTTATGGTGATAATAGTCACCACAAGGTTGAGTCATGTTATAAGGGATTAGCTAGATCACTTAAGGATGCTTTAGCTATAGATAAAAGAATTAAAAACTCAATACCTTCGACAAAAGGCTCTATTTAAATTTGATGAACGTCACAATTGTTGACTACCAATCGGGCAATATAAGCTCAGTCATTAACTCTTTCACAGAGGTCGCTAAAGGTAAAATTAAATTAGAAGTTACTTCTGATATTAAAAAAATTAAATCTAGTGATAAGATTGTTTTACCTGGACAAGGATCATTTAAAAGCTGCGTTGATTCTCTTAAACATATTAATGGGTTAGTAGAAACGCTAAAAGAATTTGCAATAACAAATAAAAAACCTTTATTAGGCATTTGCGTAGGTTTGCAAATGTTTGCAGATGTAGGTTTTGAGGAAACAGAAACTAAAGGACTAGGCTGGATCCCTGGCAAAGTTTCTAAAATTGATAACCAAAATGGAAAATTTAAACTTCCACATATAGGTTGGAATGAAATTGAGATACAAAAAGAAAGCAAGATATTTAAAGATATTAAAAATAAATCCCATATGTATTTTGTACACAGCTATGAATTTATTCCAGAAGATAAATCGGTTATCTCAGCAACAACAGATTACTCATCAAAAATTGTTTGTTCAGTTGAAAAAGATAATCTATTTGGAACTCAGTTTCATCCTGAGAAGAGCGATAAAACCGGATTAAAAATAATTGATAATTTTATAAAACTTTAATGAAAATATTTCCGGCTATAGACATAAAAGATAAAAAATGCGTGAGATTGATCAAAGGAGATTTTGAAAATAAAACTGAATATAAAACTTCACCTATTGATCAAGCAGGTAAATATAAAGATCATGGCTTTAAAAATTTACATATTGTTGATTTAGACGGCGCGTTAACTGGAAAGACTGTAAACTTAGAAATTATAAAAGAGATAGTTAGTAAATATGATTTAAAAATTGAAATAGGTGGTGGCGTAAGATCTCTTGATAGTGTTAAACAGTATATTGATGCCGGTGTGGAAAAAGTAATTTTAGGAAGCGGTGCGATTAAAAATAAAGAATTTTTAAGACAAGCTTGCGAAAAGTTTAAAGGCCAAATTGCTTTAGGATTAGATGCAAAGGATGGAAATCTCTCTGTTTCAGGCTGGAAAGAAAATCTCAGTATTAAAACTTTAGACTTTCTTAAAGAGGTAAATAGCTTTGGAGTTAGTCGAATAATTTATACAGATATTAATAGAGATGGCATGAAAAGTAGTCCCAACTTTAATGAGACGGTAAAAATTGCAGAGATTTCTAATTGTCCCGTTGTTATTTCAGGAGGTGTTTCTTCAATAAACGATATTAAGAAAGCAAAAGATTTAGATAATAAAAAAATTGAAGGTATAATCGTTGGCAAGGCAATTTACGACGGTGATATTAAGCTAGAAGATTTAGCAAAGGAGATTAATTAAAATGGTTGCAAAATTATCAACGATCAGACGTAAAATAAGAAATGGAGAAAAACTTGGTTTTTCCGAGAGAGCAAGAGCGGTGAACAAAGGATTGTTACCGAGCAAAGCAAAAAAAAGAAAAAATGTTAAAAAATAGAATTATACCTTGTTTAGACGTTAAAAATGGAAGAGTTGTCAAAGGTATAAACTTTGTTGAATTAAAGGATGCTGGTGATCCAGTAGAACAAGCAAAGATTTATAGCGATGGAGGAGCAGATGAAATTTGTTTTTTAGATATTACCGCATCTAATGAAAACAGGGATACAATTATTGATATTGTAAAAAAGACAGCTAAAGAATGTTTTGTTCCTTTAACAGTTGGTGGTGGAGTTAGAACTATTCAAAATATTACTGATTTATTACTAGCTGGAGCTGATAAAGTTTCTATAAATACAGCAGCTGTTATGAATTCAGACTTTGTTAAAGAAGCTTCAAAAAAATTTGGGTCCCAATGTATTGTTGTTGCAATTGATGCAAAAAAAGTTTTAGAAAATAAATGGGAAGTGTTTACACACGGTGGAAGAAACAAAACAGGTATTGATGCTGTTCAGTTTGCTAAAAAAGTGGAAGCAAATGGAGCTGGTGAAATTTTGTTAACCTCAATGGATAAAGATGGAACCAAATCCGGTTATGATGTTAATTTATTAAAAGCTATTACAAATAATACTAATATTCCTGTCATAGCATCTGGCGGAGTTGGCACATTAGATCACTTATATGATGGTATAGTTACAGGAGGAGCAAGTGCAGTTTTAGCTGCATCTATTTTTCATTATGGAGAATACAAAATCAAAGATGCTAAAGAATATTTGAATTCTAAAAATGTATCAGTAAGGTTATAAAATGTTTGAAAACTTAGAACAATTAATAAAAACAATCAGAGAGAGAAAAAATTCCTCTTCTGATAAATCTTATACTAATAAACTTCTTAATGATAAAAATTTAAGTGTTTCAAAAGTAAAAGAAGAAATAAGCGAATTAATAGAGTCTGTGGAAAAAAATTCAAATAAGATACACGAAGCAGCTGATGTGATGTATCATTTAATGGTTTATTTGGAGGCTAATAATATAAAAATTGAAGACGTGATGAATGAACTTAAAAAAAGACAGAAATGAGTTACGATAAAAATAACATATTTGCTAAAATACTTAGAGGAGAAATTCCTTGTAAGAAAGTCTTTGAAAATGATCATGTGTTAGCTTTCCACGATATAAATCCTCAGAAGAAAGTACATGTTTTAGTGATACCTAAAGGAGATTATATAGATCTTGATGACTTTAATTGTAAAGCTTCAGAAAAAGAAATTGTAGAACTAAATAAAGCCGTAACACATGTTGCTGATTTAATGGGTGCAAAAGATAGAGGCTACCGCGCTTTAACTAATATTGGTAGTGACGGAGGACAAGAAGTTCCTCATTTACATTTTCACATTTTTGCAGGAGAAAAAATTGGAAAGATGGTTAGTTAATGATTTCTAGAGTTAAAAGACATTTTTTAGAAATTAAAGATTTCTCAAAAACTATTGATTTAAATCTTCCAGAAAATTTTCAAATTATTTTAGATGATAAAGATAATTTCCATTTAAATAAATTTTTTTACAAACAAATAGGAATGGATCATTATTGGAGAGATAGATTGTTATGGTCTGATAGTGAGTGGGTAAAGTATGTTAAGAATAAAAATTTAGAGACACATATCCTTAAAAAAGGCGAAGAACTTGTTGGATATTATGAGCAAGAATATCATCCTGCTTTAAATGAGGTAGAACTTATAAACCTAGGAGTATTAAAAGAATTTAGAGGTCTAAAACTTGGTTCCACACTCGTTAACCATTCTATTGCAAGTGCGTCAAGAAAAAATCCAAAAAGGATGTGGGTTCATACTTGCAGTCTAGATCATAAGCACGCTCTGCAAAATTACAAATCAAAAGGTTTTGAAATATTTAAAGAAGAAGAAATTGACTTTGTAGCTTAATTTATTTCAGGTAATTTAAAAGTACTCTTTTCAAAAATATCATTTTTTGCAACAATATTTAGAGTGAAATTAATATTATTATTATATTGATCAATAATTTTCCAACCTTTTAAATCTAAAGAATTCCTATCGAAGAAAACTGTTATCTCATTATCATTCAGATAAATAAGTTTGACCAACTGATCTGTTAGTTTTAATTCACCAGATTGCACAATTTCTAAAAGTCTATCTTTATATAAAATATTTAAAAAAGGAGATTTTGTAATAGGATAATGATAAGTTTTATTATATTTTTTTTGTGTTATCGCTAATCTTTTATTGTTAATTACTAATTCCTTTATCTTATCATCGAAGTAATTACATTTTAATTTTCCAGGAAATTGTAAAAGACAGCTGCCCTTTTCAGTTTTTTCGTTAATTAGCTGGTTAAACGTAAATTCTAATGAATTTAAGTCTTTTAATTGAGATATTATTTTTCTTTTCTCATCAGCAGATAGACTCGTTGATATTAAAAAAATTAAAAATGTTAAAAATATTTTTTTAAAGAACTTCACGTTTGCCAACATGATTAGCTTTGCTAACGATGCCCTTTTCTTCCATCATGTCAATAATTCTAGCTGCTCTATTATATCCGATCTGTAATTTCCTTTGTAAAAAACTGGTAGAAGCTTTTCCTTCAGTCTTAATAATCTCTAAAGCTTGATTAAATAATTCGTCTCCATCACCTTCATTCCCATGAGTTAATGAACTTTCATTTGTTTCTTGGGCAGTAATTTCTTCCATGTAATCTGGTTTTCCCTGTGCTCTTAATGAATTTGCAATCTTCTCGATTTCCTGCTCAGCAACATAAGGACCATGAATTCTTACAATTCTATTTGCTGATGACATAAATAACATATCTCCTTTACCTAATAATTGTTCGGCACCCTGCTCTCCTAAAATAGTTCTACTATCTATTTTAGAACTTACTTGAAATGAAATTCTTGTGGGAAAGTTTGCTTTAATTGTACCTGTTATTACATCAACACTTGGTCTTTGTGTTGCCATAATAATATGAATCCCTGCAGCTCTGGCCATTTGTGATAATTTTTGAATATAATTTTCAATCTCTTTTCCAGCTACAAGCATCAAATCTGACATTTCATCAACAACTACAACAATGTATGGCATTTTAAGTTTGTGTTTAGTATTATAGCCATCAATATTTCTAACACCCACTTTACTCATCAATTTATATCTACTGTTCATTTCTTTAACAGTCCAAGATAATGCAGAAGTTGCTTTTTTAGCGTCAGTTATTACTGGAGTTAGTAAGTGTGGAATTCCTTCATAAGTCGATAATTCTAACATTTTAGGATCTATCAAAATAAATTTACAAAGATCAGGATTTAATTTGTAAAGGAGAGACACAATAATTGTATTAATACATACAGATTTTCCTGAACCAGTAGTACCCGCAATTAACAAGTGTGGCATAGCTGTTAAATCCCCTATAACAGGCATCCCTGAAATACTTTTTCCTAAAGCGATTGGAAGTTTTACATCTTTCTTTTGGAATTTTTCGTTAGAAATTATCTCTCTCAAGTTTACACCTTCTCTTTCTTCGTTAGGAATTTCTATTCCGACTGTATTTTTTCCAGAAATCACTGAAACTCTGGCAGATGTTGAACTAGTGTTCCGAGCTAGATCCTCTGATAAATTAATGATTTTAGAAACTTTTACCCCAGGAGCTGGTTCAAATTCATACAAGCTAACGACTGGTCCATTATTAATTGTTTTGATTTTTCCCTCTATACCAAAATCTAATAAAATTTTTTCCATAAACTCAGCATTAGGTAAATTTTTATTACTCTTAATTAAATCTAAATTATCTAATTTTTTTTCTAAGTAATTTATATTAGGTAACTGGTATTTTGTTTTTGATATTTTTTCTCTTTGGGTTTCATTTATTGCTTCAAACGCAAAAGATTGTTGTGGTTTCTCTTCAAAAGAGAAATTTTCTTTTTCTTCAATTTGAGAGTCTAAGTAGTTCTCCGGTAAATCTTTCTTTTTATTAAAGATAGACAAAAAGGTTTTCGATGTTTTTAGAACTATATCTTTAATATTTATATCAGAAGATAATATAAAAAAAACAAATGTAAGGAGAAATAATACTGAAATTGAGTAAATGTTATTAACCCAGGGTGCAAAATTATAAATAAAATTATAACTTATCTCACCAACAAATCCTGAGTTACCGTTATCAATAAGCCAAAAAGAATTATTGAATGTTTGATAAATAAAAACTGAACCAAGTGTTAGATAAGCAACAACTAAAAAAAGTTTTAAAATTATTCTTTTAATTTCTTTTTTAATTAAAAGATTTAATCCCCAAAATATAAAATTAGCTAGTAATAAAAAAGACGCTAAACCAAAACTTTGAAGAAGAAAGTCGGCAATACTGCTTCCATATATTCCAAAAAAGTTTTTAATTTCATCATTGTTTTCCCCATAAATGAAGGAGGGATCTTCAGGAGCATATGTCGCAAAGGATATAGCTAAAGCGAGACCTGCTAAAATTAGTATTAATCCTAAAAATTCAAAGGTTCGTTTTTTCAAAAAATTTGTTACACTGTTTAAAAAGTTTGTATTCATAACGAATCGTTTTACGTACTTTTTACCATTTTTATGAAATTGTTAAAAATTTTTATATGAATAAACAAAAAATATGTGTAGTTGGGGACGGTCTTTCAGGTTTAATCACTGCTCTAGCATTAAACAAATTAGAAGGCTTAGAAGTCTTTTTAATATCTCGAAAAAACAAGCATTCTAAAGATAGACGTACAACTGCTATTTCTGTCTCTAACTATGAGTTTTTAAATAAAGTCTTAGATAATCTCAACAAAAAACTATTTTGGCCTTCCAAAAAGATTGATCTTTTCTACGAGACAAAAGATCAGAACATGAATTTTTTAAACTTCAATGAAGAAAGTAAAAATCTTATGTACGTTTTTGAGAATGATAAAATCAAAGATATTTTAATTAAAGAAATTAAGAAGGAAAAAATCAAAACTCTTCAAAAAAATATTAACGAATTAAAAGATTTAGATAGTTATGACATGAAAATACTATGCTTAGGAAGATCTTCAAAAATTTATCAAAATATAGTTAATAAAAGATCATTAAATAAAGATTACAAAGAAATTGCTATTACAGGTTACGTTAAACACAACTTAAAGAATTTGAATACTGCTCAATATTTTTTAAAGGATGGCCCATTAGCCATACTTCCTTTTTCAAAAAATAATTTTTCCTTTGTGTGGAGTGTAGATAAGGATTTTATAAAAAAAGAAATCAATACAGTTGTAAAATCTAAAATTTGCAATATTTTGAGAACAAGTAAAATAGAAATTTCAAATTACCAATCTTATCCACTGATGCTTAATTTAAAACGAACCTATTATAAAAATGATATTTTAATTTTAGGTGAAGGACTTCACACAGTTCACCCTGTGGCAGGTCAAGGTTTTAATCTTGTATTGAGAGATATTAATAAATTACAAAAGATTTTTAAATATTATACGGAATTAGGTATGTCTTTAAAAAGCACTCGTGCTCTTGAAGAATTTACTAATAATAGAAAATCTGAGAATATTATTACGGGTATAGGAATTGATCTTACTCGTAATTTTTTTAAACAAAATAAATTATTAGATCCACTCAAAGAAAAAATTCTAAAAAATATTTCGAAAAACAGTACTCTTAAAAAAATAAGTAAATTTATCTCTAATCAAGGTTTGTCAATTTAATTTAATGAACATTTATGCTCTTTCATCAGGCAGAGGTCCGTCAGGAATAGCTATCATTAGAATTTCAGGCAAAGGCACCCTAAAAGTTTGTAAGAATTTAACTAAATTAAAAGAAATTCACTCTAACGAGGTCAATTATTGTAAATTCTATGACCCTAACAACAATCAAATAATAGACCCAGAGGCTTTATTATTGTGGTTTCCCGGGCCTAATAGTTATACAGGCGATGATTTAGCTGAATTTCAGGTTCATGGAAGTAATGCTGTTATCAACGCTTTATTAAAAGCATTATCAGAACAAGATAATTGTAGATTAGCAGAACCTGGTGAGTTCACAAAGGTAGCATTTCAAAACGATAAAATTGATCTTTTAAAAGCTGAAAGTATAGGTGATTTAATCCATGCAGAAACGGAGCTTCAAATGATTCAAGCTGTTAAAATAGTTCAAGGCAATGCTTCAAATTATTATAATAATTTAAGAGAAAAACTTATAAAATCTTTATCTTATATTGAAGCTAAAATAGACTTTGCCGAAGATGATTTGCCAGAAGAAGTTTTAAAGGAAGTAAAAAACACTATTCAAGAAATTCATAAAGATATTCAAAAACTCATTCAGGATAATAAAATCGGAGAAAAAATAAGAAATGGATTTAGAGTTTCTATAACAGGAGAAGTAAATGCAGGTAAATCTTCACTTTTAAATTTAATAGCAAAAAGAGATGTTGCCATCGTTTCAGATGAAGCAGGCACAACAAGAGATGTAATTGAGACTTATATAAATTTAGATGGTTATCCAGTAATACTAGCTGATACTGCAGGTATTAGAGACGCTAAAAATGAGGTTGAAAAAAAAGGAATATCTATAGCTTTAGGAAAATCAAAAGAGTCAGATTTGAATATTGTTGTTATAGATAATTCCACAAAAAGTATAAACAATGAAATTAAGAAAATGATTAATAAAGATACAATTGTTTTGTTAAATAAATCAGACATACTAAATAAACAAAATCATCAATTTGATGTAGATACAGTGTTAGCATCAGTTAAAGCAAATAAAAACATCGATAGTTTGATTAAAAAGATAAAAGAAAAATTAAGTAATAAATTTACGTCTAATAATACTGCTTTAATTACAAGAGAAAGGCATAGAGTTAAACTTAATGAGTGCCTAAAAGAAATAGATAATTTTCTTAAAAAAGATCAAAATAAAGATTTAGAACTAGCCGCTGAGGATTTGAGAATGGCCACACGACACCTTGGGAGCATTGTTGGCAAAGTTGATGTCGAAGAAATTCTTGGATCAATTTTCAAAGACTTCTGTATAGGAAAATAAAATACTTCTTGTATTCTTAATATACCAGGTTACATTCATCAGATGACAAAACAAAGCTATGATGTAGTAGTAATTGGTGGTGGACATGCTGGATGTGAGGCAGCAGCTGCATCCGCTAGAATGGGCGTAAATACTGCTCTTTTTACTCATAAAATAGAGACTATTGGTGAAATGTCATGTAATCCAGCCATAGGAGGACTAGGGAAAGGACATCTTGTAAGAGAAATAGATGCTCTTGATGGTCTGATGGGTGTTGTAGCTGATAAATCAGGTATTCAATTTAGATTATTAAACAGAAGTAGAGGTCCAGCAGTGCAGGGGCCACGCACTCAGTCAGATAGAGCTCTTTATAAAGACCATATGCAAAAAATTTTACTGAATTATAAAAATTTAGAGGTAATAGCTGATCCTGTAGTTAAATTTTTATTTCAAAATAAAAAAATAATTGGATTTATATGTCAGAGTGGAGTTGAAGTAAGAACAAAAGAATTAATCCTTACTACTGGAACTTTTTTAAATGGTTTAATACACATCGGTGATACACAGATACCAGCCGGTCGATATGATGAAAAACCATCAACAGGATTAAGTGAGCAATTAAGAAAATTTAAAATGCAAATTGGCAGGTTAAAGACTGGTACACCTCCAAGATTAGATGGTAATACTATCAATTATGATGAACTAGAAATGCAGCCAGCAGATGAAGATCACTATTACTTTTCTTTTCTAACAAATAAGATTAATAACCAACAGATTAAATGTGGAATGACTTATACGAACAATGAGGTCCATAAAATTATAAGTGATAATATTTCTAAAAGCGCTATGTACTCTGGAAATATAAAAGGGGTAGGACCAAGATATTGTCCCTCTATAGAGGATAAGATTGTTAAATTTAAAGATAAAGAGAGACATCAAATATTTCTTGAACCCGAGGGCTTAAATGACAATACTATATATCCCAATGGTATATCTACGTCCCTTCCTGAGGAAATACAGATTAAAATATTAAGTAAAATCAATGGTTTAGAACAAGTAAAAATGAAAAGGGCAGGTTATGCTATCGAATACGATTATGTTGATCCACGTGAATTAAAAGCTACGCTCGAAACCAAAAATATCGATTCTCTTTTTCTAGCTGGCCAAATTAATGGAACTACTGGATACGAGGAGGCTGCCGCACAAGGTCTAATAGCTGGAGTTAACGCCGCTCTGAAAGTTCTTAAAAAAAATGAATTTATTTTAAATAGATCAAACTCATACATTGGAGTTATGATAGATGATTTAATAACGAAAGGGGTGTCGGAACCATATAGAATGTTTACCTCTAGAGCTGAATATAGGTTAACACTCAGAGCAGACAATGCTGATCAAAGACTAACTAATTTAGGTATTAATATAGGTCTTGTTTCTTATAGTCGAAAAAATTTATTCAAAGACAAAGAACGAAAATTATTTAAATTATTAAATTCATTACACGATAATTTTATTACTCCAAACGAAGCTAAAAAATATTCTATAAAGATAGCTATGGATGGAGTTAAGAGATCTATTTTCGAAGTTATAGGTCAGAGAAATTTGAATATGGCAAAAATAAGGCAGATTTTTCCTCAGATTCCCTCTTTTGAAGCCCAATTGGATAGACAGGTTGAAATTGATGCACACTACTCAGGCTACCTATCTCGTCAATCACATGATATTAAATCTTTTAAAAAAGATGAGTCTATTTTAATACCAAATAACATTAATTATGAAAAAATGAGTGGTCTATCTAAAGAAATACAATTTAAACTGAAAAAAATCATGCCAAAAACACTCGGTCAGGCTCTAAGGATTGATGGAGTTACTCCTGCAGCTGCAATAATTTTACTTTCACATATCAAAAAGTTAAAAATTAAAGCTACGGCTTAATGGAAGATAGTGAAATCATAGAAGTTCTTCAAAAACGGCTTAAATTCACTAATAAGGCTATTAAAAAACTCACTTATTTTCATGATTATCTCTTAAGATGGAACAATAAATATAATTTGATCTCTAAAAACACTGAAAATCATGTTTGGTTGAGACATATATTAGACTCAGCCCAACTGGTTAAATTTATTAAGGATGTTAAGTTGGGTTCTATATCTGATTTGGGTTCAGGAGCTGGTTTTCCAGGTATTATTTTAGCAATATTTTATGCAGATAAACCATTTCACGTGAAACTTGTAGAAAAATCACCAGTTAAAAGGATATTTTTGCAGCAAATAGCTAGCAAGTTAGCATTAAATATTCAAATTATTGAAAACGCCTACAGTGATAGTGCCTCAGCTGATATAATTGTTTGTAGAGCATTTAAAAAATTGAAGGAAATAGTTAAAATTTCACGTGAAATATACGCAAAACCGCATAAAATTATAATATTGAAGGGAAAGGATGCACAGGCCGAAATTAATGCTCTATCTTTGCAGAAAAATTACAGCTATAGTTTAAAAAGTAGTATGACAGAACCAAAATCTAAAATAATTATATTTCAGGTAAAAAAATGAAATCTGGATCGACAATAGCAGTAATAAATCAAAAAGGTGGAGTTGGAAAAACAACGACAGTTATCAATTTGGCTTCAGCACTGTCCATTTTGGGTCAAAATAATTTAATAATCGATCTTGATCCTCAAGGAAATGCAACAACAGGACTTGGGAAATCAAATAACGACGAAGATCAAAATGTATATAATCTATTAATAAATAAAATTTCATTGCAAGAAGCAATAAAAAAAACGGAGATAAAAAATTTAGATATAATAGGATCCAACGTAAATCTCTCTGGATTAGAAGTGGAAACGGCAAATGATTCTAATCGTGCTTTTGTTTTACAGAAAATTTTGAAGGAGCAAAATGATTTATTATCAAATTATGATAATATTTTTATAGACTGTCCACCTTCTCTAAGTTTATTAACTATTATGGCTCTGGTAGCTTCTGGTGAATTACTCGTTCCATTACAAACTGAATTTTTTGCTTTAGAGGGAATCACGCAACTAGTAAAAACTATTGATCGAATAAAGGCAAATCTTAACCCCCAGCTTAAAGTAAAAGGAATTTTACTAACAATGTTTGATAAAAGGAATAAACTTTCTTCAGAGGTTGACAAAGAAGCCAGAGCTTACTTTAAAGAAAAAGTTTACAAGACTGTAATCCCTAGAAATGTCAGATTGTCGGAAGCGCCATCACACGGACTACCTTGTGTTATCTATGACAAAACATGTTCTGGAAGTAAATCATATTTTAAATTAGCTGATGAGTTTATTTCTAACAATTCTAAAGTTGTGACAGCTGCATGAGCACAAATAAAAAAAAGGGATTAGGAAGAGGGTTGACCGCATTATTTGGCGACCAGGCACATGAAAAAGGCAAAGAAAAAGTTTCTGTAATTAAAAATCTTAAAGCACAAATTGGCGATCTAAGCCCTAATAAATATCAGCCTAGAGTTCATTTTGATGAGGCTAAATTAAATGAATTAGCTAATTCTATTAAAAAAAACGGCATTATTCAGCCAATAGCTGTAAGAGAAGATAAATACGATGTTGGTAGATATGAAATCGTGGCTGGTGAGAGAAGATGGTTAGCAGCTCAGAGGGCAGGATTGCATGAAGTACCAATTGTAACTCTTGATCTGGATGATAATGAAGCTTTAGAAATAGCTATAGTAGAAAATATACAAAGAGATGATTTAAATGTTATAGAGGAAGCAAAAGGTTACCGAAGATTGGCTGAAGAGTTCGGATATGATCACGAAAAGATAGCTAAATTTATGTCTAAAAGTCGTAGTCATATAAGTAATACTCTTCGTTTACTAACTCTACCTAAAGATGTGATTGGGATGATCGAGGAGGGAAATTTATCAGCTGGTCAAGCAAGACCATTAATAGGTTTGTCTAATGCTACTAATATTGCAGAGGAGATTTTATCTAAAAATTTAAGTGCTAGAAGTGTCGAGAATTTAGTAAGACAAAAAAAAGGCCCTCAAAAATCTGCTCATTATAAAACAGATGCCAATATTATTAGTGAACAAAAAAAGATTATAGATAATTTGGGTTTAAATGTAACAATACAAAATAAAAAGAATAATTCAGGAAAGATTACGATTTTATATAAAAATTTGGAACAATTTGAGCACTTATCAAAATTGCTTAAGGGCCATTAGCTACGTTGCAAAGATCTATAATCAATTTTTTGATTAAAAGGTCTTTCCGCACGAATGAGTTTGATTTAATATTGATTTCAACTTCATAAGTCTTTGCAAAAGCTTTTTTGAGTTTTGATTTGCTCCATTTACTTGATTGCAAAGATAATATTGGTTTATCTTTCCAAAAAACAGGTGGTTTTAATGAAGAAATTATTAATTCAAGGTTAGATTTATTTTTAGTTTTTAGATTTTCGATTTCATCAAGTTTATTTATTCGTTGGTTTATAGAATTCAAATAATATATATTGTTATCTTTATCAAAAATTGTGTCTGCTAAAAGTCTATTAATTTTAGTTTTATTTCCACTAAGTGCTTCGTCTTTTAGTTTATTAAAATCTTCATTTTCACTTATATTGAGAATTGACTCGATCTTTCCGTGGTCTATTTTTTTGTCCTTAAAACAACTTTGTATCTTTTCTATCTCATTATTTACTTTATCTCTGTCAAGATTTGTATTTTGTAAAATAATATTAACTACTTGAGGAGTTAAACCTTGATAGTTTCTTAAAGCTTTTTCAATTATTTTTCGTATAGATACTTCATTGTCTGGATAACACGCAG